>DATFES010000385.1:0-5495 GCA_035250945.1 Alphaproteobacteria bacterium
CGGTCGGCCATCGACAGCGCCTCCTCCTGATCGTGGGTGATGTGCAGCGTGGCGATCGCGTGCTCGCGCTGAAGCCGCCGGATCTCGTCGCGCATCTCGATCCTCAGCGCAGCGTCGAGCGCCGACAGCGGTTCGTCGAGCAGCAGTGCGCGCGGCCGGAAGACAAGCGCGCGCGCAAGTGCGACACGCTGCTGTTGTCCGCCGGAAAGCTCGGGCGGCCGCCGATGCGCAAAGTCGGACAGGCCGACGACGTCGAGCATCCTCAAGGCACGCTGTCGCCGCTCGCCCGCCGCGACGCCGCGCACCTTGAGGGGGTAGCCGACGTTCTCCCACGCCGTCATGTGCGGGAACAGCGCGTAGGACTGGAAAACGACGCCAAGATTGCGCACGCGCGGCGGCATCGCCGTGACGTCGGCATCGTCGACCAGCACACGGCCGCGATGCGGCGCCAGGAACCCGGCGACCAGCTTCAACACCGTCGACTTGCCGCAGCCGCTGGCGCCGATCACCGCCACGAGTTCGCCCGGCGCGACCGTGAGTTCGATGTCGGTCAGCCGAAACGGCGATCCCGTATAGGCGAAGGCGACGCCATCCAATATCAGCGTCGCGCCGGTCATGCGGCGACGGCTCCCGCCGCGCGCGCGCCGTGCGCGGTGAGCGAACCGGTGAGCGACCCGAAGAGCGCCAGCGCCAGAAGAACCGTCGTCGCCGCGCAGGCAAAACCGGTCGCGCCGTAAAACGCCTGTAGAAGTACGACCGGATAGGGGCGGGTGATGAATCCGGCGACGAGATTCGAAAGCTGAAACTCGCCGATCGACAGGGCGGCGACCGTGACGAGTCCGCTCGCCAGGCTATGGCGCAGCGACGGCAGCACGATATCGAAGAAGCGCTGCGGCGCCGAGGCGCCAAGCGATTCGCCCGCCTGTAGCAACGCGGCGAGGCGAAGATGGCGCATGTCGGCGACGAGCGTCTGCGTGATATATGGGAGCGTGAGGACGACGTGGCCGCCGATCAGCACCCATAGGCTTCCCAGATACGGCAAAGCGTCGCTGCTGAAGATGAGGACGAAGCCGAAGCTCAAGACGAGCGGCGGAACCGCGATAGGGAGGAGCGCAATGACCCGTGCCGCGAACCGCACGCCGCGCGAGGCGGCGCTGTAAATCGTAAAGGCCAGCGGCAGGCCGACAAGCGCGGCGATGGCGCAGGTCGCCGCCGCCACCTGCAGACTCACCGAGAAGGCGCGGCGAAAACTGCCATCCGACCATACTTCGAGGTACCAGCGCCCCGTAAGCCCGACCGGAAGCAAGGTATTGAGCCAGATCTCGCCCAGCGATCCGACGAGAAGCAGCGCGATCGGCAAGAACAGGTAGGCGAGGTAGCACGCCGTGATCCAGGCCATTCGGTCGGGTCCTCGGCGAAGTGGGTTGATGAATCGAGGCTGAGAATATTTACCGTATTCGTTTCCGTCAAATCGGCGGCGAATTCCATCAACATTCGACGTTTGAAGCAATCCGCGCGCGCTAGATCCCGACCCGCTTCATCTGAGCCTCGGGATAACGCGTCCCGGCGGCGATGCCGGGCGGAAACGCGCGTTCGAGCGCCGTGATCTCCTCGCCGTTAAGGGCGAACTCGACCACGCGCGCATTCTCTTCGACATAGGTCGGGTGCTTGGTGCCGGGAATCGGCACAATGTCGTGTCCGCGCCCCAGAACCCAGGCGAGCGCGACCTGGGCTTGCGTGCGACCTTTTGTCTTGGCGATGGCGTCCAGGGGGTCGAGCAATCCGACGTTTTTGCGCAAATTCTCCGCAGCAAAGCGCGGATGTTCGCGACGGCGATCGTCGGCACCGAGCGCATCGAGCCCGCGAATACGACCCGATAGAAATCCGCGGCCGAGCGGACTGTAGGCGACGAAACCGATGCCGAGTTCGCGGCAAAGCGGCAGGATCTCCGCTTCGACGTCGCGCGTCCACAGCGAATACTCGGTCTGCAGGGCTGCGAGGGGATGGACCGCGTGCGCGCGACGAATGGTATCGGGGCCGGCCTCCGACAGCCCGATGTGCCGCACTTTGCCCGCTTGGACGAGGCCGGCCATCGCGCCGATGGTGTCTTCGATCGGCACCTTGGCGTCGATGCGATGCACGAAATAGAGATCGATCGTGTCGATGGCGAGGCGCTTCAGGCTTTTGGCGCAAGCCTCGCGCACGTAGTCGGGGCGACCGTCGACGTCGGCGCCGCCGTCGGCGCGCCGCACGTTACCGAACTTCGTCGCGACGACCACCCGCTGGCGACGGTCGCGAATCGCCGGCCCGATCAGCTCCTCATTCTTGCCGTTTCCGTAAGCATCCGAAGTGTCGAGAAAATCGATGCCGAGGTCGATCGCGCGATGGATCGTCGCCACCGCCTCGCGCGGATCGGCGGGACCATAAATCGGCGTCAGCCCCATGCAGCCGAGTCCGATCGCGGATACTTCCAGTTTGCTTCGACCCAATCGACGGCGTTGCATTATCGGCGCTCCTCCAAGTTCGCGGTTCTGCGGTCGCTCAGATCTCGCGCCCGAGCTTGCGGTCGAGCGAATATGCTCCACCGCCCTTAAGCGCGATGGCGAACATGATCAGGCCCCACATCAGCGGCAATTCGTGGCGGCCGTCCGACCAATGGACGCCGAAGGCGATGACCGCCATTTGAATGGCGATCGCAGCGGCGATCGGTCGCGTCAACAAGCCGATCGCGACCAATATTCCGCCGCCCGTCTCGAGGAATGCAACGAGATAGGCGAAGGGGAGCGCGGGCTCGAAGCCGCGCCGCTCGAGACCGTCGGCGAACCGCTCCAGACCGCCGAACATTTTGGGCCAGCCATGCGGCAGCAGCATCAGCCCGGCGGTGATCCGTATGATCGGATAACTCAGTCGCTCGACGACGGCATAAAACGGCGCGAGCGCGGGAATCAACAACCTAGCGCGATCATCGCTGTTCGACATGACGGTCGTATCTCCGAAGTCGGTAGGCGACCGGGGATTATGGCGGCGACGATGCGGAGGCGCTACAACAAGCTGATTGCCGTTCGATCGCCCACCTCCCGAGGTATCTGCGATGGCCGACGATGAAGCCAAGCCTGCCGACCCCGTTGCTCGCCTGCCGTTCGTGCGCGCCGAAGTCGCGGCGCTTGGGCCTGCGCGAGTGCCGACGGTCGAGGCCGATATTCGCGCCGTCGGCGGCGGTCAGCCGGTATTGCGACGGCTCAATCTCAATGAGTCGGCGTTTCCGCCGTCGCCGTTGACGATCGCGGCGATCCAGGCCGCCGCCTCGGACGTCAATCGCTACCCCGACCCAAAAGGCCGCGCGTTGCGCGCGGCGCTCGCGACTCGAATCGGCGTCGCCGCCGAGCGCATCGTGCTCGGCAACGGCAGCGACGAGCTCATCGCTTTGATAGGACAGATGACGCTCGAACGCGCAAGCAGCGCCGTGCTACCGACGCCGTCGTTTCCGCGTTACCTTCACGCCGCGAAGCTGGCCGGAGCGATGCCGATCGCCGCGCCGGTCGACGCAGAGGGCGCGAATGATACGGCGGCCATGCTGACGGCGATCCGCGCCGACACCCGGCTTGTCTATTGCGCGACGCCGAACAATCCTACCGGGGCGATGCTCGACGAGGATCGCCTGCGCGACTTCGTGACGGCGGTCCCCGATCGCGTACTTCTCGCCATCGACGAGGCATATTTCGAGTTTGCGCGGCACGCCGGCGGACCCGACGCCTTCGAGGTCCTGACGGCGGCGCGGCGCGGCCCTTGGGTCCTGCTGCGTACCTTGTCGAAGGCGTACGGAATCGCCGGACTTCGCGTCGGTTACTGCGTGGCGAGCGACGCGACGCTCGCCGAAGCGCTCAACCGGATGCGCGGCGCCTTCAATGTCAACGTCGTGGCGCAGGCAGCCGCGCTGGCGGCGCTCGGCGACGAGGCGCATACGCGCAAGCTGGTCGACGATTGCGCCCGCGAGCGCGCGCGGCTATCCGCAGGATTGCGCCGTATGGGCTGCGAGCCGCTGCCGAGCGTCGCTAACTTCGTCAGCGCGCCGCTGCCCATCCCGGCAAGCGAGTCGGTGCCGCTTCTGGCCCAGCTTGGCGTCATGGTCGGCGCAGTCGGGCCGGCGCCGTTCGACCGTTACATTCGCGTCACGGTCGGCACGCCGGAGGACACCGACGTGGTTCTGGCGGCGCTCGGCGAACTCCTCGGGCAGCCCTGAGGTTGCGTCATTCCGTTGGCCGGCCGACGGCGAGCCGCGCCTCGAGCCGCGCGCTGTAGCGCGACATGCCGAAGCAGAACGCCCAGAAACCGAGCGCGGCGAAAAGATATCCGGTCTCGCGGACATGATCCCCGATGAGCCATTCCGGATCGGCCATGCCCGCCTGAATCACGCTGAGCAGTTCGAACAATCCGATCACCAGGATGAGCGTCGTTTCCTTGAAGATGCCGATGCACGTGTTGACGATTCCGGGAATGACGATGCGGATCGCCTGCGGTAGCACCACCAGCGCCATGATCGGCCAGTGCCCCAGCCCCAGCGCCCGCGCCGCCTCGTATTGGCCGCGCGGGATCGCCTGCAACCCGCCGCGAAACACCTCGGCCATGTAGGCCGAGTTGAACAGCGCAAACGCGATGAGCGCCCGGACCAGCTTGTCGATGTCGGCGCCGGCGGGCATGAACAGCGGGAACATCGATGCGGCCATGAACAGGACGCCGATCAATGGCACGCCGCGCCAAAACTCGATGAACGCCACCGCGGCGAGGCGGATCACCGGCAGACTCGATCGCCGCGCCAAGGCGAGCAACAGGCCGAGCGGCATCGACACCACGATGCTGCTGGCGGCGACGACGAGAGTCAGCGTCAGGCCGCCCCAATCGCTGGTCGAGACCGGCGGCAGGCCCAGGACGCCTCCGGCCAAAAGCACGACTGCGACCAGCGGGTAGATTGTCATCATCGCGAGTCCGATCCGGCTCTTGCCGGGAACATGCGGTGCGAGTAGCGCGCCGACGCCCAGCACGGCGAGCGCAATGACGACCTCGACCCGCCAGCGCTCAGTCTGCGGATATGGCCCGAAAACGATTTGCTCGAAGCGCGCGGAAACGAACACCCAGCACGCCGCTTCCTTATCCGCGCAGGCGGAAGGGCTCGATCCGCGCCACGCCGCATCGAGGATGGCCCAATCGATGAATGGGGGAACGACGAGCCACAGGAACCACACGGCGGCGAGGGTGAGCAAGCTGTGGAATGGCGAGGCGAACAGATTGCGTCGCAACCAGCCCAGCGCGACGGCGGCGCGGAACGCCGGCCGCGCCGGCAACCGGGACGTGGCAATGCCGGCGGCCATCGCCTAGCGCTCGACCAACGCGCTGGCGCGGTTGTACCAGTTCATCAGCGCCGAGATGACAAGGCTGAATCCAAGATAGACGGCCATCGTGATCGCCATGACTTCGAACGCCTGGCCGGTCTGATTGAG
>DATFES010000397.1:0-11696 GCA_035250945.1 Alphaproteobacteria bacterium
TGGCGCGCCCTGCTGGACTCGAACCAGCGACCTACAGCTTAGAAGGCTGTTGCTCTATCCAACTGAGCTAAGGGCGCAAGGCTTGGCAGGCGGTGAATTGGCGCATTTCACTCCACGCGATCGTAGCGGAAGTTTTCCGCGTAACTTTTGGGCCTGAACTTGGGCGGCGGCGAAGCGACCAGCGCGTATTCGATACCGTGGCGGCGCGCATAAGCGATCGCTTCGGCTTGGCTCGCGAAACGCAAAGTCACCTGCGCCGTCGTATCGGTCGAGCCCGCCCAGCCCATGAGCGGATCGGGCCGCTTTGCGGCGCGAGGTTCGAATTCGAGGATCCACTCGCGCGTATTGCCCCGTGCCGACTGCATGGCCGTCTTGGCGGGTCGAAAAATACGTGCCTGCATATTCTCCCTCATCGTCATGGTGCGACGGCCGGAGTCTCGTATTGGTCGGGGCGGCCAGATTCGAACTGGCGACCCTCTGCTCCCAAAGCAGATGCGCTACCAGACTGCGCTACGCCCCGTCCGATGAGCCGGCTCATGCGCCGCCGCGGCGTACGAGATATATGATAGCGGCTGCCCCTGCAACCCAACCCGGAAGCCGCCATGTCCCGCCGTTCGATCCGCCTCGACGATTCGCTCGAGGCGTATATCCGCAAGGTCAGTCTGCGCGAGCCCGAAATCCTGCGCCGGCTGCGTGCCGAAACCGCGGAGATGGAGTACGCCGGGATGCAGATTGCGCCCGAACAGGGCCAGTTCATGGGCATGCTGGCCCAGCTCATCGACGTGCGCCGATATCTCGAGATCGGCGTTTTCACCGGTTATAGCGCGCTGGCGGTGGCCCTTGCGATGCCAGCCGACGGCCGCCTTATCGCTTGCGATAAGAGCGACGCCTGGACGTCGGTCGCCCGCCGCTACTGGCGCGAAGCGGGGGTGTCCGATCGGATCGAGTTACGTCTCGGCGACGCCCGCGAGACGCTCGACGATCTGATCGCCGGCGGAGCACGGGAAAGTTTCGATTTCGCCTTTATCGATGCCGACAAGGAGAATTACGACGCTTACTACGAGCGCGTCTTGACGCTGCTCCGCCCGGGCGGGGTGGTCGCCATCGACAACGTTCTGTGGTCGGGCAAGGTCGCCGATCGGACCGCCCGGGACTACGAGACTGAGGCGCTGCGGGCGCTCAATGCCAAAATTCATGCCGACCGCCGGGTAACGATCTGTTTACTCCCGCTCGGCGATGGCCTGACGCTGGCGCGCAAGACGCCGTAGCGACGAATTCCTGCCGCACCCAGCGTTCCGTCCTTGGTTAAGACATCTTTCATCGGCGCGCGCGACACTTGAGGGTACGCGATCCGAAGAAGACCGCCCATCGGGGCAGTGAGGCGTTGGCGACGTAGGCACCTTGATCGAAAGGAGTCACGTCTCATGTCTCGGATTTCCGTCGCCGCCCTTGCCGCCGCGCTGCTCTTCATTGCCGATCCGGCCGACGCACAGAACGGCGGCGCCTGCGGCAAGCGCGAAGAGCTGATGAAGCATCTCGAAAACCAGTTCAAGGAAACGCCGGTCGCCATTGGCCTCGGCCAGGACGGCGTGGTCGTCGAGGTTCTTGCGGCCGCCAAGGGCACGACCTGGACCATCATGCTCACCTATCCAAACGGCAAGAGCTGCCTGGTCGCCGCCGGCGAGGATTGGCGCGCCATCCCGCAAATCGCTGCGCTCGGCACCGATATCTAAGCCAGGCGCGCGCCCGGTTGGCCGCCTCAGCCGCCGAAGACCGGGTGGATAACCCGGTCTCCGGGCTTGATCTTGAGGCGCGCGGCCGTACCGCCGTTGAGCTCGAGCACGGCGCGCACCGCGCCTTCGGAAGGAATGATCGCCTCCGAGAACGGCACGGTGCGCTCGGCGATATTGACGATCCGCCCGTCGCGGGCGATGAACAGCATGTCGAGCGGAATGCGCGTGTTGCGCATCCACATCGACACTGGCTGATCCGATTTGAAGTCGAACAGCATTCCCGAATCTGCCGGCATCGAGGCGCGAAACATCAGGCCCTGCGTGCGGCGCTCGTCGGTATCTGCGATCTCCACAACAAAGCGATGGCGCGTTCCGCCGCTCTCGATGGCCAGTTCGGATCGCGGAAACGTCGCCGTCGGCTGCGCCGCGACCGTCCGCGCGGCGATCAAGGCGATGACGAGGCAGTGGAAAACGATGCGTCGCGATAGCGCTTTCATGGGGCGTGAGCTGTAACCCATACCGCCGCGGCGACGCAACTCACGCGATGACAAGGGCGTCGTCAGCAAGACGGCGGACCGCTCGCCGCACGTCGCCCCCCGATGGCGGATCGGCCAGCGTCGTGAACCAATGCTCGGGCCGCGGATCCGGCCGCCGCCAATGCCAGGTCAATCGGCGCAATACAGCCTCGCCCGCGGGTGGCAGTCGCTCGGGGATTGCGATCCCGTTGAGCGTCGCCCAGACGCCGGCCCAGCAGCGGGCGACCGACCACGGGTTATATCCGCCGCCGCCGAGGACCAGCAGGCGCGGCGCAAGCGACATCGCCGACTGGACCACCCGCCATAGGCCACGGTTCGACAGCGCGAGCCGGCTCATCGGGTCGTCGGCGAGGCCGTCGGCGCCGCACTGAAGGACCACGGCCTCGGGCGCGAAGCGGCGCGCCAAGGGCTCGATCGAATGCGTCAGCAGGAACTCGAGCTCGGTGTCGTTGAATCCCGCCGGGACGGGATAATTTCGCGCCGAACCTTGGGCGTCGTCGTCGGCACGCCCGGTTCCCGGCCACCTCCCCTCCTCGTGCACCGAAATCGTCAACACGCGTCGGTCGCCGACAAAGGCGGCCTCGACGCCGTCGCCGTGATGTGCGTCGACGTCGAGGTAGAGGACACGTTCGAGCCCGCCGTCGAGCATGCATAAGATGCCGAGCACGGGGTCGTTGAAATAACAGAATCCGCTGGCGCGATCGGGACGGCCATGATGCGTGCCGCCGGCTGGCGAATAAACGATGCCGCCGGCGCGAAGCATCCGTGCGGCGAGGATGGATCCGCCGCACGCCGTGGCGGGCCGTTGAAATATCTCGCCGAAGACCGGATTGCCGTTGCGACCGATATTGTAGCGGGTCGCGATCTCGTCATTGACCCGCTGGTCGACCTCGGCCTGCATCACCGCGGCGATATAGTCCGGAGCGTGAAACCGCGCCAACTCCTCGGGCGTCGCCTGCGGACTGTCGATGTAGTCCGTGTCGGGCAGCCATCCCAATGAGCGGCACAGATCGATCACCGTCGACACACGTGGGATGGCGAGCGGGTGCTTCGTGCCGTAACGCGAACGTCGATAAATGTCGCTGCCGATGAAGAATGGGCCCCCGGGCATGTCCGGAACACGCTACGGATCGCCGGGCGCCAGGTCAATTCGGCGGCCTGAACCTGCGCGGGTTTTTCTTTTGCGCCGCGGCGCGCGGTGCTATTTACGACGCGTCGGCTGGCCGCACCGCACGTGCGGCGGGCCGGCGAACTCCGGGGTGCCGGGCGTGGCTCGGCTGAGATCATACCCGTGGAACCTGATCCGGTTCGCACCGGCGTAGGGATGAGTGGATATGCCCGCTGCGTTTCGCCCCGTCTCCGTCGCCGTTCACGCCGCGAGCCTTGAGTACGACGGCGCGCCGCTGTTCGATGCGCTCGATTTTACGCTCGCCGGCGGGCGATGGACCTGCGTGCTCGGGCCAAGCGGCGTTGGCAAGACGACGCTGCTACGGCTGATCGCCGGACTGGCGCCGATCGGCGGCGACACGCGGATCATCTGCGACGACGGTTTCCCGCTCGCCGGCCGTGTCGCGTGGATGGGCCAGCAGGACCTGCTGTTTCCGTGGCTCTCGGTGCTCGACAATGTATTGCTTGGCGCCCGCCTGCGCGGCGAGCTCCGCGTCGGCGACGCAACGGGCGCGCGGGCGCATGAACTGCTGCGCCTGGTCGGGCTTGACGACCGCGCACGCGCGCGGCCCGATGCGCTATCGGGCGGCCAGCGGCAGCGCGCGGCGCTTGCGCGAACGTTGATGGAGAACCGTCCGGTCATCCTGATGGACGAGCCGTTCTCGGGGCTCGACAGCATCACCCGCTGGCGCCTGCAGGAGCTCGCATCCGAACTGCTACGGGGCCGTACCGTCCTTCTGGTTACCCACGATCCGCGCGAAGCCTTGCGGCTCGGCCACTACGTGCATGTCATGGCGGGACGGCCGGCGCGGCTGGATCTGCCGCTGACGCTTGACGGCGAAACGCCGCGGCGACTCGACGATGCGGATTTGCTGTGGCGCGAGAGCGAGCTCATCGGAAGGTTGGCCAACGCCGCGGCGATCATGGAGCCCGCGCAATGATGGCGCGGTTGCGTCCGCTCGTCATTCTCGGCGGCCTGTGCGTGGCTTGGTACGCGTTCGTGCAATTGACCGGGGTGCCGCCCTACCTTCTTCCCGACCCGCTCCAGGTTTTCGGCGTCATGTATCGCCGCGCGGGGTACCTTGGAGAAAACGCGCTCTATACGCTGGCCGAGATCGTGCTCGGTCTCGGGCTTGGCGCGGCGCTTGGGATCTTGACTGCCTTGTCGCTAGCGCGCTTCGTCGCTGCGCGGCGATGGCTGCTGCCGCTCGTCGTCGTGAGCCAGGCGATCCCGGTCTTCGCGCTGGCCCCTTTGTTCGTGCTGTGGTTCGGCTACGGCATGGCGTCGAAGGTCGCCGTCGCTTGCGTGGTCATTTTCTTCCCGGTCGCCTCGGCCTTTCTCGATGGGCTTCGTCGGACCGATCGCGGCTGGATCGACCTTGCCCAGGTCATGGGGGCCAGTCCCTGGCGCATGCTGATCGATGTCCGGCTGCCGGCCGCCCTTCCCGCGCTTGCATCGGGCCTCCGCCTTGCCGCGGCGATCGCGCCGATCGCCGCAGTGATCGGCGAATGGGTGGGCGCCGGCGCCGGCCTCGGCTTCGTCATGCTGCAGGCGAACGGGCGGCTGCAGATCGACTTGATGTTCGCAGCACTGCTCGTGCTCGCCCTGATGGCGGTCGCGCTTTATTACGCGACCGACGCGCTGCTGCGCCGGCTTGTCCCATGGCAGCCGGTGACCACGCCAACCGACGACTAGTGGCCTTTTCGTCCAACAGGAGCTTCTGATGCTTCGACTGCTCTTTGTCCTGCCGACAATCGCGTTCGTCATGCTCGCCGGACCGGCGATGGCGCAGACGTTCCAGCCGGTCAAGTTGACGCTGATCCTCGACTGGTTCGTCAACCCGGACCACGGCCCCATCATCGTCGCCGAGGAACGGGGCTATTTCGCCGACGCTGGCCTCAAGATCGAAATCGTCGCGCCGGCCGATCCGAACGATCCGCCGAAGCTCGTCGCGGCGGGCCGGGCCGATCTCGCCGTCTCCTATCAGCCGCAGCTGATCATGCAGGCCGCCGAGGGCCTGCCGCTTGTCCGCGTCGCGACGCTGGTCGACACCCCGCTCAACTCGCTCGTCGTGCTGCGCGACGGCCCGATCAAATCGCCGGCCGATTTGCGGGGCAGGAAAATCGGCTTCTCGGTCGGCGGCGTCGAGGAAGCGCTGCTCACGACGATGCTTGGCCGGCACGGCCTCAAGCTCGCCGACGTAACTCTGGTCAACGTGAATTTCTCGCTGTCGCCGGCGCTGCTCGCCGGACAGGTCGACGCCGTGATCGGCGCATTCCGCAATTTCGAGCTCAATCAGCTCGCGATCGCCGGGCGGCCCGGTCGCGCGTTCTATGTCGAGGAGGAAGGCGTACCGACTTACGACGAGTTGGTGGTCGTCGCCAATCGCGCGCGGGCGCGTACGCCGGAGATCCGGCGTTTTGTCGACGCGATCGAGCGCGGCGTCGCCTACACGATCAACAATCCCGACGCGGCGTGGAAACTATTCATCAAGGGCCGGGCGAATCTCGACGACGAGATCAATCGCCGCGCCTGGAAAGACACGTTGATACGGTTTGCGCACAGTCCGGCGGCGCTGGATCGGCTGCGCTATGAGCGTTTCGCGCGTTTCCTGCACGAGCGCGGTTTGATCGCTAGAATCCCGCCGCTCGATGACTACGCGATCGAGCCGCGATGAAAGCGCGGGCTACTGCGCCGCAACCGGCGCCGGGGCCGTCGGGACGGCCTCGCCCGCTTCGTCCTTGGCGGCGGCCTCGGCCTGGCGGGCCCACATCTGCGCATAGATGCCGCCGCGGGCGAGCAATTCGCCGTGCTGGCCGCGTTCGGCAATCAAGCCCGATTCGAGGACGATGATCTCGTCGGCGTCGACCACCGTCGACAGGCGATGGGCGATGACCAGGGTCGTCACCCCGGTCGAGATCGAGCGGAGCGACGCTTGGATCTCCTTTTCGGTCCGCGTGTCGAGGGCCGAAGTCGCTTCGTCGAAGAGCAGCAGTCGCGGCGACTTGAGGATGGTCCGCGCGATCGCGACGCGTTGACGTTCGCCGCCGGAAAGTTTCAGCCCGCGCTCGCCGACGGCCGTGTCGTAGCCGTCGGGCAGACTCATGATGAAATCGTGAATCCGCGCCAGCCGTGCGGCACGTTCGACGTCGCTGGGCGCGGCGCCGGGGCGGCCGTAGGCGATATTGTAGTAAATGGTGTCGTTGAACAGCACCGTGTCCTGCGGCACGATGCCGATGGCCGCGCGCAGGCTCGCCTGCGTCACGTCGCGCAGGTCCTGGCCGTCGATGCGGATCGCCCCGTCGTCGACGTCGTAGAAGCGGAAAAGCAGCCGCGAGACGGTCGATTTGCCTGCGCCGCTGGGGCCGACGATGGCCACCGTCTTGCCGGCCGGGACGGCGAACGACACGCCTTTCAATATGGGGCGACGTGAATCATAGCCGAAGACCACGCGATCGAACTCAAGATCGCCGCCGGATACGGCGATCGGGCCCGCGGCGGGTCGATCCTCGACCTCGATCGGCGATTCGAGAAGCGTGAACATCGATTGCATGTCGATCAACGCCTGACGCAGCTCGCGATACACCATGCCGAGAAAATTCAGCGGCATGTAGAGCTGGATGAGATAGGCATTGACCAGCACGAAATCGCCGACCGTCATCCGGCCGCCGACCACGCCATAACCGGCGAGAAGCATAACCAAGGTGACTCCGACGGCGATGATTGCGCCCTGGCCGATGTTGAGCAACGAAAGCGACGTCTCGCTTTTGACCGCCGCCTTCTCGTAGACCGTGAGCGAGCTATCGAAGCGCCGGGCCTCGTGCTCCTCGTTGCCGAAGTATTTGACCGTCTCGTAGTTCAGCAGGCTGTCGACCGCCTTGGCGTTCGCCTCGGTCTCGGCTTCGAGCATCCTGCGCCGGAACGTCAAGCGCCATTGCGTTATCAGCAAGGTGTAGCCGACATAGGCCGCGATGGTTCCGAAGGTGACGGCGGCGAAGGTCCAGTCGTAGAACGCCCAGAGTATGCCGCAGACCAGCGCGATTTCGAGCAACGTCGGCGCGATCTGGAACAGCAGAAAGTGCAGCAGGTTGTCGATGCCATTGATACCGCGCTCGATCGCCCGCGACAGGCCGCCGGTCTGACGTTCGAGATGGAAGCGCAAGGACAGGCGATGCAGATGTCGGAACGTCTCCAGGGCTACGACATGCATTGCGTTCTGCGCCACGCGCGCAAAGACGATCTGGCGGAGTTCCGATAGAACCTGGGCCATGACCCGGGCGGCGCCGTAAGCAAAGAGCAAACCAAGGGGAACGGCGAGGACCGTCGTGGCCGCGCCGGAAGCCGAGAGGGCGTCGACCGCCTGTTTGTAGAAGATCGGGACATAAACCGTCGCCAACTTCGCTGCGATCAGGAACGAGACGGCGACGACCACCCGGGCGCGAATGGCGAGCGGTCCCTTGAGCCACAGATACGGCAAAAGCCGGCGGATCGTCGCCAAATCGCGACGGCCGGAAATATCGATCGCGAGCGACCCCTGCGGCATGGTGTTGTGGCGCGGCGGCATGGCGGCGAGCCTATACGAACTTCGTGCTACGTCCAGCGGCCGGCGCCGCGGTCATTCCGGCGAAATCGGGCTTCGGGTCAGCTTACGAACCGGCACGCCGACGCCGGCGTGCGGGTATCCATATTGCGGCCACGGTTAAGATGGTCGTCGATCTCGGCCGCGCATCCGATCATCCGTCCATAAAGAAAGACATTGAACGCCGCGGTTTCAAGGTCCCGCTCGCTTAGATTTCCGCTCTTGTAGTCCTTCCACAGCAGCGCCAGCAACAGGGCGGCAATGATCGCGTCGATATTGACGCAGAACACGTAGGGCGTCGCTCCGACATCGAACAGCGCTTGAACCAGGTGACGATAGTAGTCGTGAAAAACGTTGTAGTCGCCGCGTTCCTCCATGATCGCGGCGATGAAGCGTTCGCGCGGGTCATGGTTCACCGGCTTGCCCTTGAACACGGGGTGGTGGACGCCTGGCAGCGCGCGCGGGCCGCCGGTGCCAAGCTCCTTGCCGCGCGACTTCTCCTCGCGGTAGGCGAGCGCGAACTCCGTCGCCATGGCCTTGAGATCGAGCCCGTGGGCGCGGTCCATCGGATCGACGAGCTTCTTCCTTTTGAACTGCTCGAGCAGGAACGCGATGCCCTCGAATCCGTTGCCACCATGGCTGTAGCCGGTGTGGGTCAGGAACCCGACCATCGCCTTGTTGATTTGCACGCGTTGCGGCGTCTGTGGCCCATCGGCTGAAACGGCGCCTTTCGCGCCTTGCGCCGAGATCGCCCCGGGGCCGTTCGAGATCAACAGACCGATCAGGATCTGCAGCGGCCGCGATTCGGCTTCGGTGGGTTTCTTGCCGGTCATCGCAAGAAAGGCGAGATCGGCCATCGTCCAGGTCTCGAAGCGTTCCTTGCGGGGAATTCCATAGAGCGATCCGCGCTGATGCTGGTCGCCTGGAATCGAAGCGCCGATCATGACGCCGTAAAGCCGCAGATACCACGGCAGCGTCCGCGCGGTGAGTCGCGAGATGCGCTTGCGCTGCAGCGGTCCCCAGGCGATCGTCGTCGCGATCGCGGCCAGGACCGCATCGCGATGGACTGGCGCGCGAAACGATTCCAGCAGCTTCAGGAAAACCGACCGTCCGCCGCGCGCGCGCGCCGCTTTCATCATCACCGGCGGCCGGACGTCGCCATCGTCTTGGCCGGCAAGAAACAGCGCGCGCGTGCGCTCGTCGATCGTCACCGCGCTCAAGTCGAAGCTTTCGTCGCGTGCGTCGCGTATGCCCGCTTGGGCGAAAAGATCGATGAGCGCGTCGGCGCATTTGAGCGCCCGCTCGACGCGTCGCGGGCCGATGATCGCGGCGGCGGCGGCCATCACCGTATTCGGCGAGTTTCCGGCATCACGGGCCGCATCCGCGGCTGCGAGCGCCGGATCGCCGACGAGGTTCACCTCGCCTGCCACGGCGACGTCGAGCAAGATGCGGTCGTTCTCGCCGGCGATCTCGTGCACGAGCGGCAGAGCAAAGTTCGCTTCGAGCGGCTCGCGCGCAAGTTCGAGAACCGAGTATCCGTGCACGCTCGTAACTTGCGTCGTTGCGTCCATTTGCGAGGCGCCGGAACAGTCCTTCATGTTCTGGCGCGGGAGCGTCGCGCCGAGATGCCTCCGCTGCGCCGCGATTTGCTCGTTGTAAGGGGCGATGGCGTCGACGACCGGCAAATCGAGTTCCTTGGGAAGCTTAAGACCCTGGTTGTTGCCGAACCACGCTTTCAGCGACAGATCGCCCTGCGGCTCGAAATCGGGCGATACCCCGTTGAGCTTCATCACCCGCGCCAGCGCCAAGGGGATGTGGGCGATGTTGGTGACCACCGCGCCCTTGGGAGAGCAAACGGGCCGATCGGGGGAAAAGATTCCATCGACCCCAAAGGCGTCCATGAACCAGCGTTCTTTCGACGCCGCGTCGTCGCCCGCGCCGGCCATCGCGCCGGCATGGCCGACGGCGCGGGTCAGCCGCGCCTTCCAGCGGCCGACCACGCAAGCGATCATCGGCTTCTCGGATTTGAGCGCCTGCTCGTAGTAACCGCCAGGCTCGACATAAAGCACGGCCGCCTTCGTGCGCGCGTCGTTGTCGAGTGCGAATACGAACTCCGGGGCGGCAAAGTGGATGTAGACATCCTTGCCGCTCGAAATGAGCGTCGTCGTGCCCCAGCCCGCGGTCATCAGGTAGTTGGCGATGGTCGTGGTGAAATTGCCCGAATTCGAGAAGATGGCGATCGATCCCTTCTTGAGCGTCTCGGCGGGATCGTCGCCGCCCAACGCGCCGCCGATACGGACATGGTTCCAGGAATCGGCGACGCCGAGGCCGTTGGCGCCGAATATATCGATGCCGTTAGCCTGACCTATGGCGCGAACCTCCCGGGCGTCGTGCACCGAAACCTTCTCGGTAACGATGACGATCTTGCGCAGATCGGGGTTGAGGCGCACCAGTTCGGCGACGCCGTCGCGTACACCTGATGGCGGCAGGTACACGACCCCGGTGTTGAAGCGGTAGCCTGCGTCCAGCCCCTCGCGCACCGCGTTGAAGACCGGGATGTCGCCCGCCGACGTCGTCAATACCTGTCCGCGGCGTCCGGGAGACGTGCCAAAAGCGACATTGCCGCCGGAATAGGCGTGACTTACCGGCGTGACCGATCGCGATTCACCGCCAAGGATGTTGAGGACACAAATCCGGTCGTCGCGCCTCGCCACCTGCGCCAGCGAGTCGATGCCGACGTAATATTTGAACGGTCCGACGCCCTGCTTGTACATGGCATACTCTCCGGGTTTGCGGCATCACCGATGCTTTGGCCCACTGCTCAGTCGTCGGCCGCAACTGCCGCGGTCTTGCGCAGGCCGAGCCGCGCGGCGACGAGATCGCGCCCACCCGCTTTCATCCAGCGGTCGGCCGCTTGGGCGTGGTTGACCACCTCGCTGATCGCCGAATCGAATCCGAAAAAGCGATACGGCAGTCCGAGCGCTTCGACGGTGTCGGCGAGCGCGCCCATGCCGCGAATGAGGTTCGGCCCGCCCCGCCCGACGACGACGTAAAGCGGAGTTGGTCCATGCTCGCCGAACCATTCGCGCAGCGCGTCGGCAATGGCGCTGAGGGTGACGAAAATGTCGGTGTTGTTCGACTTGCCGCCGATCACGAACAGCACGTTCGTCTGGGCGAGCCAGTACTTGAAGCAGATTCGCGCCACCTCCTTCATTTTCTCGTAGGGCGGATTACCGCCGAAATCGGAGGAGATGATGGCGTCATCGCCAAGCACTTCGGTGACGAGCGAATTCGCGCCGCCGCCAAACGTGGGCGCAAGCACGGTGCCGCGCGGGTTGATGACGTAGACGTCGCTCTGGCCTTGATGGGTACGGAGCTGGTTGATCTCGGTTTCGAACTCCGACTGACCCGCCGCGAACAGATGTTCGGGCAGCCCAAGCCGCTCCCAGCGCGGATCGTCGCGATCGAAGCCGCATTTGAAATCGCAGGCGACCGGCACCACTCGGCCTTTGCCGTCCGGCATCATGCGGATCGGATTAAGCTCGAGCGTCGTGACGCCGTAGTTATGGACCAGCTCCCACAGGCGCGGCAGATGCTGGACCAACGGCGAGATGATCTCGCGCGGCGCCTTGAGATCGGACAGCGCATTGGCGATGACGAACGCCTTGAGGCCGGTCAGC
>DATFES010000405.1:0-2883 GCA_035250945.1 Alphaproteobacteria bacterium
AGTATCGAGACGCTGCTCCGCGTGCGCGCGGAAAGGGGCCTGACGCCCGATGCGATCGGCCACGTCGAGGAATGGCTTAGGGTGCGGCTGGCGCAGATTCGCGATCCCGAGGGCTCGACCGCGGATCGCAAGTTTCCGGGCGGGCGCTGGGCGCGAGCGTCGAGCCGCCGGATGCCCTCGGGCGGGATCGTCATCTACCTGAGCGACGTGACTGACCGATACGAATCGGCGCGGGCGCTCGGCGAAAATCGGGCGCGCCTGAGGGCGATCGTCGAAAACGCGCCGGCGTCGATCACGCTCAAGGACCGCGAGGGACGTTATGTGTTCGTCAACGCGGCGTTCGAGCGGATTTTCGGGATCCCTCGCGATCGGGCGCTGGGCAAGACGGCGTCTGACCTTTTCGGTCCACGAAGCGGGACGGTCATCTCCGCCCACAATAACGAAGTGATGCGCACGGGCCGCGCGGCCCAATACATCGAGCCGAACGATGAAAATGATCCGACATCGCTCGTCGTTTCGATCAAGTTTCCGGTGTTCGACGCCGATGGCGAAGTCGAGCTCATCGGTTCCATCGCCAGCGACATTTCGGCGCAACAGCAGGTGGAGGCGGCATTGCGCGACGCGCAAGCGCGCTTCCAGGCGATCATGGATCATGCGCCGTTCGACGTCACGCTGAAGGACCTGGAGGGGCGGTATCTGTTCGTCAATCGGGCTTTCGAGCGCGATCACAAGGTCAACGCGAGCGACATCCTTGGCAAGACGCTTGGCCATATCTACCCGCCCGAATATGCCGGCGTCTTCGAGGCCATCGACCGTGAGGTATTGGCCCGCGGCGAGTCGATTCAACGCGAGGTCGTCGCGCCGCGCCCCGATGGGCCAATCACCGCGATGATGGTGAAATTCCCGGTGCGCAGCGATGCGGGCGCCGTCGTCGCCGTTGGCACCGTTGTCGCCGACGTCACCGAGCAGAAGAAAATGGAAGCGCATCTGCGCGAAATCCAGAAAATGGACGCTGTCGGTCAACTCACCGGCGGTCTTGCCCACGACTTCAACAATTTGCTTACGGTGATCATCGGCAATACGGAGTTGCTGGCCGAGCGGCTATCCAACGACGCCCCGTCGCGCCAACTCGTCGCGACGACGCGAGTCGCGGCGATGCGCGGCACCGCCTTGACCCATCGCTTGCTGGCGTTCGCCCGACGCCAAAAACTGCAACCCGTGCTTCTCGATGTCAACGAGACGGTCTCGGGCGTGTGCGAATTGCTGGCCCGGACGCTGGGACCCGGCATCGCCATCGAATCCCGGTTGTCGTCGAGCATTTGGCCGGTGATGGCCGATGCGGCGCAGGTCGAGACGGCGTTGCTCAACCTTGCGATCAACGCGCGCGACGCCATGCCGCTTGGCGGCACATTACGGTTCGAAAGCGCGAACGTGGCCGGCCTCGCTGATGGGCGCGATCGTTGCGAAGCAAAGGGCGATGGCGTCCGACTGACGGTCGCCGACACCGGCGTTGGAATGACATCCGATATTTTGGCGCGCGCGGTCGAGCCGTTCTACACGACCAAGGAAGCCGGAAAAGGCACCGGCCTTGGCCTCAGCATGGTCTATGGATTCATGAAACAAACCGGCGGCGACGTGCGGATCGAAAGCACGCCTGGGCGCGGCACCAAGGTGCACCTGCTGTTTCCGCGTTCGAAGGGCGCCGGAACGCCGGCCGGGTTTCGCGCCAGTTCGACGCCGACTCAGACGTTGACCGGCGGCGAGACGATTTTGGTCGTCGAGGATAGCCCTCTCGTTCGGCGTTTGGTGGTCCGGCAATTGGACGAACTCGGGTACACGGTGGTCGAGGCGACGAACGCGCGGGAAGCGCTTGCCTGGCTTGATTGCGATATCGTCGATATCGACCTGCTCTTTTCGGATATCGTCATGCCCGGCGGACTCAATGGCTGGCACTTGGCGGCCGAGGCGCGGCGCATCCGTCCCGAGATCAAACTGCTGTTTACCTCGGGTTTCGCCGAGGAGGCCGCACGCCCCTCCGACTTGCCGGTCGACGCCGGGGCGCTGCTGGCCAAGCCGTATCAAAAAGCTGAATTGGCGAAGGCCGTTCGCCGCGCCCTCGATGGCGGTTGACGCGGCGCCGGGGTCCGATCACGCCGCGAGTTTGACCAGTCGATCGAGCAGCCCGTTAACCCCCGAGAGCCGGGCTTTCGGCTCGTCCCAGGCCTGCATGAAGACGAGCTTGTGATCGGGCCGCAGCTTGACGCTGGCTTTCTCGCGGGTAATGAAGGCGATCAGCTTTTCCGGCCGCGCGAAACGATTGTCGCGGAAGCTGATCACCGCTCCCTTCGGCCCGGCGTCGATCTTCTCGACGCCGGCGGCGCGGCAGAGTCGCTTGATCCGCACGATATCCAGAAGGTTGTCCACTTCGTCGGGGAGCTTGCCGAAACGATCGATGAGTTCGGCGGCGAACGCGTCGATCTCCTGTTGGTCGACGAGCGCGGCGATCCGGCGGTAGAGACCGAGGCGTACGCCGAGGTCCTCGACGTAGGTCTCCGGAATCAGCACCGGGGTCCCAACGCTGATCTGCGGCGTCCAATCCTCGGCCGGAGCCGCCGCTGCCGCGCCCTGGTCGCGCGCCGCGCGCACCGCTTCTTCGAGCATGTGCTGATAGAGCTCGATACCCACTTCGCGGATATGCCCCGACTGCTCTTCGCCCAGGAGATTTCCGGCGCCGCGGATGTCGAGGTCGTAGGACGCGAGCTGGAATCCGGCGCCCAGGCTGTCGAGAGTCTGCATGACTTCGAGACGCTTCTGCGCCGCCGCCGTCAGCAGCCGGTCGTGCGGCATGGTCAGATATGCATACGCGCGGACCTTGGCGCGCCC
>DATFES010000409.1:0-3246 GCA_035250945.1 Alphaproteobacteria bacterium
CTCGCGCAAGTACCACTCGAGAAAATGGGCGACGTTTTGCTCGCGAAGCTTGGAGTATGGCCCCGGGCGGTAGCGCGAGGAGCTGACGCCGATCTGCTGGTTTTCGCAAATCGTCCAGTCCTGCTCGTTGGTCGTCGACCACAGGGGAAGCAGCGTCTCGAGCGTGTAGTCCTTGCCCTCGACGGCGTCCTTGTCGACGAGCCAAATACCGCGGACCAGCGTCAGATCGGCTGCGAGCGGCGTCAGCCGCGCGGCGACGGCGTGATCGCCGTTGGAGTGCTGCCAGAAACTGGGAAACACAGTGATTCGCAACGTGCCGACGTCGTGCTCCTTGAACGCGCCCATCAGCGACGATACCGGCTTGCCGTCCAAGCTCTGCGTGACGTACCCCTCCATCAGCGGCGTGCGGTGGCAGCGATAGAACGCGCCGGTCATGTTCGAGGAGGCGTCGCCTTCGTCGAGCCCGAGCGCGCGAAAGCGTGCGTTGGCGCGCTCGATGACCGCATCAAGCTCCGCCTGGCGCCGCGGATCGCCGCGCGCCTCGTCGCGCGCCACGTCATAGGTGGCGCGATTGTATTCCTTGTGGTTGGCCGGGCAGTGATAGCATTCGCGATTGTTCTCGAAGACGATTTTCCAGTTCGCCTTGACTTGGTATTCGACGACATGCGCCACCTTGGCGCGCTCCATGCCGTGCGGCGCGAGCTTGCGCGAAATGGTGGCGAAGGCCTCATCGAAGCTCGGCGGCTGCTCGGCGAGCGAAACGAAGATCAGGCCGGCGGCATTGCGTACGTGCGCAAGATGCAGCGACAGTGCGTCCGGCTCGACGCCAAACTCCGCCGCCGTGCTCATCATCAGCTTGCCGGATAGGTCGTAGGTCCAGCGGTGATACGGGCAGACAAGATGCGTCGCGTGGCCCGACTCGGCGCCGCAGATGCGCGAGCCGCGGTGGCGGCAGGTATTGTAGAAGGCGCGGATCTCGCCGTGTCGGTCGCGGAGCACGATGATCGAGTCGCCGGCGATCTTGCAGGTGAACCAGTCGCCGGGCTTGGGAATCGTGCAGGCATGTCCGGCGAATATCCACCAGCGGCGAAAGATGCGCTCGACATCGACGGCGAACACGTCGGGACTGGTGTAGAACGCGCCAGGGAGCGGACGGTACGGTTGAGACGCGCGGACCAGCGTCGCGAAATAGGCGTCGCGGGCTGCCGCGGTCGGCGAACTCGGCGTCGGCATTGGTGTCGTCTCCATCGCGGCGCCTCGATGGCGCAAGACGCGGCGAGCGAATATGCTGGCGCCGCCGCGGTTTGCGGACGCCGTTCGGAATAGATTACCACGCGCGAGCCGACGGTATCACCCAAGCAGTCCTTAGCCTTAGACCCCAGTCCCGCTTATGCCGACAATGCCGCGCCGCCGCCGTCTACCGCCGTTCACCTGGCTTCGCGCCTTCGAGAGCGCCGCGCGGCGTCTGAGCTTCACCGAGGCGGGCGAGGAGCTGGCGATCAGCCAGGCGGCAGTGAGCCAACAAGTGCGGCAGCTCGAGGACTGGTTGGGCGCGCCGCTGTTCAAGCGGCTCGTGCGCGGCCTGGCATTGACCGACGCGGGGATCGCCTACCTGCCGATCGTGCGCGACGGCATCGATCGGCTGGATATCGGCACCGAGCAGATCTTCGGCCGCCTTGGCCGCCGGCCGGTGACGTTGCGGGCCACGGCGACGATGGCGTCGCTTTGGCTGGCTCCACGTCTTGCCGATTTCCGCGGCGCGAATCCCGAGGTAACGCTGCGCGTCACCACGCTCTACGCGCCGGTCGATTTCGGACAGGATGGCATCGACATCGAGATTCGCTATGGCGATGGCAAATGGCCGGGCGTCCGGGCGCAAAAGCTGTTCGATGAGACGTATTTTCCCGTGTGCAGCCAGGAATACTTGCGCCGCGCTCCGTCGCTGGCGCGTCCGGCCGACCTGACGCGCCACCGGCTCATCCATACGCTCGGCGAACGCGAGGGCTGGGGAGCGTACTTTCAGGCGTCGTGCGCCGCCGCGCCGCCGCTATCGGAGGGGTTGCAATGCGACAGCCTGATCGTGACGCTCGAAGCCGCGGCGGCGGGGGGAGGCGTGGCGCTGGGCACGGCGCCGATCGTCGAACTGCTTCTCACCTCGGGTCGGCTCGTGGCGCCGCTCGAAGAGCGCCTAAGGGCGCGACTTGCGTACCATGTCGTTGTCCCCTACGCGGGCGCGCCGTCGCGCGAGGTGCAACTTGTCGTCGACTGGCTTCTCGGCGGCCGAACTACCGCCGCCCTCGGGGAGGTTCGGCCAGCCACGCGCGCGCGTGCAGCTGCGTCGCGTCCTTCTCGTCAAAGAAATTCACCCGTTCGCCGAACATGACCGCAAACTTGCCCAGTGTCGGGAAGTGGCTCACCTCGACCTGGCTGCGCTCGCCGCCCATCAGATAGACGAGATCGGTTTCGCCGACGTTGATCAGGTGATGCGACGTGCCATCGGTCGGGAAGCCGAGGTAATCGCCGGGGCCGACCGCGATCTCCTGCCCGCCGATCTGGGCCACGCCGCGCCCGTCGAGGATGAAAAGGAACTCCTCCTGAATGAGATGGCTGTGCGGAACGAAGCTTTCCTTTCCCGGCGGCACGCGCGCGAGGCTGAGCTGCGAGCGCTTCATGCCGACGCGGTCGCTCAGCCGCTGGACGTAGACCTCGGAGTTGGGATTGAGCGGATGGCGAATATGCGCCGCGTCCTCGAACGCCAGCTCGTAGGCGCGGACAAGGTTCTTGATGTCGTCGGCCATGAACGCTCCCTGTCGCTTCGAATCCGAGCGAAGGACGCATCCTGGCACAGCCTCGTGTCCAACCGATAGGAGCTGGCCATGACTGTCGGCAGACCCGATTTCCATTCGTTCCGGGTCCGCTTGACATAAAACTGCAATGCGCGCTGACTAGTATCCGCTGCGTCCGATGCCGTGGGTTGGCTGGTTATTGCTTGACGGATCGGAGAAATCCGTTTGGGCAGCGCAAGACGGCAACGTCCCCGCGACGGACGGGGAAACCAGGGAAGGGGAGTGTTCTCATGGCGAAGATGGGAGTGAAAGGATTGCTCGCCGGGCTGTTCGCCTGCGCGGGCGCAATTGCGCTGCTGGCCGGATTGAGCAGCGAAGCGGCGGCGCAGAAGACGCGTCTTACAGTCTATACCGCGCTCGAGAACGACCAACTCGCGCCGTACAAGCAGGCCTTCGAGGC
>DATFES010000411.1:0-9338 GCA_035250945.1 Alphaproteobacteria bacterium
TGAAAACCCATCCATTTCGGCGAGAATCTGGTTGAGCGTCTGCTCGCGCTCGTCGTGCCCGCCGCCGAGACCTGCGCCACGAACCCTGCCGACGGCGTCGAGCTCATCGATGAAGATAATCGAAGGCGCGCGCTTCTTGGCTTCCTCGAACATTCGTCGCACGCGGCTGGCGCCGACGCCGACGAATACCTCGATGAATTCCGACGCGGAGACCGAGAAAAACGGCGTTTCGGCTTCGCCGGCGAGCGCTCGGGCGAGCAACGTCTTACCGGTACCTGGCGGGCCCATCAGCAGAACGCCGTGCGGCACCTCGGCCCCCAGCCGCGCGTACCCGTCCGGGTTTCGTAGGTAGTCGACGAGCTCAGCCACCTCGCGTTTGGCGGTGTCCTGTCCAGCCACATCGGCGAACGTCACCCGACGCGCCGGTTTCGCTTCGGCGCGCGCCGAACCTTCGAGAAAACGGCCGATATCGCCGAAGCGCCCGACGCCCCCGATGACGTTTCGATACATATTTCGCGCGAACCAAAGATAAAGCGCCAGGAATATGAGCCACGGCAGCAAGCCGTAGACTATGCGCACCACGCCTTGCGGCTCGGCGTCGACGGCGCGAAACGACACCTGATGCCGCTCGAGGACCGCGATCAAGTCGGGATCCCCGATTGCAGGCACGCCGGTGGTGAACCGGCTTGACGTCGTCCCGCTGCGGCCCAGCGGCTGGGCAGCCGCCAATGTGCCCTGCGCGGCGTGATCGGCCAGCGTTACTTCGGCGACGCGCCCCTCGCGGACCAGCGTCTTGAATTCGCTATAAGAGATCTCAATCGCCGCAGGGTCGTCACCTTGGCGCTGCAGTACGCCAAGGATCAGAATAATCGTTACCGCCAGGATCAGGGCACGCCAGGCCCAGACCTTGTAGCGATCCTTCGTGTCGCCGTCCTCGGGCACCGTTTTGCGTCCGTTCGCCCGCGAAGGCCGCTCAGGCGTAATAGAGCGCGGCCGGTCGAACCTGCAGCCGGTCTTTGACCTTACGGACGCCGGGGATGCGCTCGGCCATGACCCGAATGGCGTCGCGCTGGTCCGCGCTCGGAACCAGGCCGTTGAGTTCGATCACCCCCTTCTCGACGATGAAGTTGACAAGGGCAGCGTCGGCCCAGCCGAGCGTTGACAGTTTCTTGCGAAGAAGCTCGCGTATCGATGCGTCGTCGCCGCGGGCACGCGCCGCGCCGCTTGGAGTCTTGCCAAGGGAACGAATGACGTCGCGGCGACTAACGATCCCGACGAGTTTCCCGCCCTTGACCACCGGAACCCGCTTGATGTCCGACCGCTGCATCAGGTCGACGATTTCGGTGACGTCCGTAGTGTCGGAAATCGATATGACCGGCGTCGTCATTATGTCGGCGGCGCGCGCCGCGTTGGCCTTCACGTAGTCGCGCGCGCGCGTCGTCGGATCGGCCAGCAGGGCGTACCACCAACTCTTGCGCCGATCGGTGCCGATCTCGACGCGGCGCAACAAATCCCCCTCGCTGATCATCCCGAGAACGCGACGATTGCCGTCCACCACCGGCACCGCGCTTACGTGTCGGCGAACCATCATCCTGACGATCTCATTGACGCTCGCCGTGGCACGAACGCTGTGAACCCTTCGCGTCATAAAGTCTCGAGCGCGCATTTGACCTTCCTCTTCATGGGTTAGCCGCCGATCGATGGTCCGCGATGCTCGGCAGCGGTGATTGTCCAATTGATATATTCTCTGCGGCTGGCGACGCGGCGGCGTTGATCCAAATCAACCGAACGGCTCCAATCGCCAAGCCAGATCAAGGCAATAGAGATTAATATGGCGGCCCGGCGCCGGGTTGCCAAGGCGCACGCTCTGGGGTGCGCCTCAGTAGACGCCGATATCCTCGTCGACGAAGCGCCGGGTGAGAACGTCGAGTTCGTCGAGCTTCGTCGCCACGATTTCCGTGACCGCATCGACATGCTTCGCCGCGCCAGCACCTCCGGGAACGCACAGGCGTAGGCCGATCAATGCCGGTGCCTTGACCGGCGACCCGATGCGGCTCGCCAGATGACATTCGGCCGCCGATATACCCGCAACTTCGCGAACGACCGTCTCGGCGATCTCGCGCGCCAGTACATTATAAAGCTTACCGACGTGGCTTACGGGGTTCTTGCCCGCCGCCGCCTCCATCGCCATGGGTCGGCTCGGCGTGATCAGTCCGTTGACGCGATTGCCCCGGCCCGTTTCCCCATCGTCGCCCGACTCCGCGGAGGTACCGGCGACCGTGAGGTAGATTTCGTTTCGACCCGGATCGTCCGCGGCATTGACAACGAGCGACGAAACGTCGACGCCAGTACTCGTCGCCGCGGCCCGTGCAAGCTTGGCCGCCCGTTGGCGCGCGGATACGTAGTCCGTCATATCGCGTAAATTCCGGCCGACCATCGCGATGGCGATGGACATTTCGATGTCCGAACCGCGGCGCATGCCCAGCACCTTGATGTCCTCGCCGAAGGCCGGATTGGCGGCCGTCGCTGCCGGCGCACTGAGGGCTGCATCGACGACCAGGACCGTGCGCTCGAGCGGGCTGAGCGGGGCAAAGCCGACACCGATCGAGGTGTCATTGGCCAATGCGCCCCCGGCGCGACGCGCACGTTCGAACAATGCGACGAGCTCGGTGGAACCCGCGCGGATCAGCGGGCGAATTCGAACGTCGCGCGATGCGTCGAGCCAGCGCAGGTGGCGACCGAGCCATCGCTGGCAGGTCTCCACGACGATATCGGCGACGGGAATGTCGACGCCACGATACTGGCGCGTCGCTCGACCGGCGATCATGATCTCGATCGGCGCATCGATCGCGCCGCCGCCGAACGCAGGTCGCGCCTCGCCGCCGACAAGGAGAATCTTGTCGAGGTTGTGGTGAAGAATGAACCCAAACCGGTCGAGATACCAACGACAAAGCGCGCGCGAAGCCTCCTCGGCGAGGGCGTCGCAGATCGTATCGGGATGGCCCAGCCCCTTGCGTTCCACAAGCTCGAACGCCGCCGCCGCGGGGTCCGGCAACGCGTCGACAAGCAGCCCCTGCAGCACCGCGTTGGCGCCCCGTCAACGCGTCTTGTTGGTCGGCGACGCGGCGCTCGCCGTCGCCCTCCGCGGCGACGGCTTCACGAATGTCGCCTGAAGACCTTTGTCGCCCTCTTCGATGGCGCAGCGCACCGACCGCCCCACGGCAAGCTGCGAAAAATCGCCGCTAAGCGCATTGCGATTGAAATAGACCTTCTCTCCGTCCGACGTCTTGAGAAACCCATATCCACGGCTCTTGAATACGCTTTCGATGCGCGCCGCGACCGACGGCGAGACATGCGGCTTCACGTCGCCGCGCCGCCGTCGCGCGTGATCCTCGAGGCGCCGCTCGATCGCGTCGAATGCGTCGCGAATCGCGACATAGACGTCCTCGTGTGCATGATGCGCGGCCGGATTGCGAGTCGCGGCGATCTCGCCGCGGGGCACCTTGACGTCGACCGAAACCTTGTAGAGCTTGCCGCGCCGGCGGCGGCGATTGGGAGCTTCGATGACGACTCGGCAGCTCGTGATGCGGTCGAAGAAGCGCTCGAGCTGGTCCGCGCGCTCGCGCACGCGAGCGCGAACGAACGACGACGGGCCGATATTGCGGAATGTGATTTGAAGCGGAAGCTGCATCGCCGTTCTCGACTGGTACGGGGTGGATGGGACAAACAATGGCATCTACCTGCGAATCATCCTTTGATGCAGATCAAGGGAGCGAGCCGAGCCACCTTGCGGGCCAAGCCCGCTTCGTGCGCAGCATCGACCACGGCGGTTACGTCCTTGTAGGCGCCAGGCGCCTCCTCGGCCACGCCGCGCATCGAACGACTCATGATAACGATACCGCGCGCCGCAAGTTCCTCGATGAGTCGCCGTCCATCCCAGCGCTTGGTGGCCGCATGGCGGCTCATGCTCCTGCCCGCGCCGTGACAGGCCGAGGCAAACGCACATTCGGTATCGGCGCGGCCGCTCCCCGCCATTACATATGATGACGTGCCCATGCTGCCGCCGATGAACACCGGTTGACCGGTGTATCGGAACGCGGCCGGGAGCTCGACGTAGCCGGGACCGAAAGCGCGCGTCGCCCCTTTGCGATGCACGAACAGCCGTCGTTCGACGCCCTCGACGACGTGCGTTTCCTCTCGGCATACGTTGTGAGAAACGTCAAACAATAGTTCGAGCCTTGCCCCGGGGAGAATCTTGGCGAGGGCCGACCGCGTCAAATGCGTCAAGACCTGTCGATTGGCGAGCGCACAATTGACGGCGGCGCGCATCGCGCCGAGATAGCGGGCGCCGATGTCCGATTCGATCGGCGCGCAGGCGAGCTCGAGGTCGGGAAGCGCGATGTCGAACCCCGGCGCCGCGATCGCCATTTCGCGGAGGAATTCGGTTCCGATCTGGTGACCAAGCCCGCGTGACCCGCAATGAATGCTGATCACCACGTCGCTCTTGCCGAGGCCGAATGCGGCGGCGAGCGCCGTGTCGTCCACGCTGTCGACGGCCTGCACCTCGAGATAGTGGTTCCCCGACCCGAGCGTTCCCACCTCGCGACGCTGGCGGTCGCGCGCGCGCTGCGACACCGCGGCGGGATCCGCCCCCGCCATGCAGCCGCGCTCCTCGATGCGATCGAGGTCGTCGGAACTCCCATAACCTTCCTCGACCGCCCAGCGCGCGCCGCCGGAAAGCATGGCGTTCATTTGAGCATCTTCGAGAGCGATCCGTCCCGTGCTGCCGACGCCGGCGGGGATCGATCGATATAGCGATTTCGCGAGTTCGGTCTTGAACGGCTCGACATCTGTGCGCCGCAATCCGGTCAGAAGCAGACGCACGCCGCAGGAAATATCGAAACCGACGCCACCCGCCGAGACGATTCCCCCGCGGGCCGGATCGAACGCCGCCACGCCGCCGATTGGAAAACCGTAGCCCCAATGCGCGTCGGGCATGGCGTAAGCGGCGCCGACGATTCCCGGCAGGCGGGCGACATTGCCGATCTGCTCGAAGACTTTGTCGTCCATTTCGCGCATCAGCGCCTCGCTGGCCAGGATCACCGCCGGGACCCGCATGTCTCCGGCGCGCTCGATCCGCCACGCGCAGGCGCCGATGCGAGTGAGACGCGAAATGTCCATGATCGCTCCTTCCCGCCGCCGGCTATACGTCGATTACGCAGGCGGCGCGCCATCCGCCATCCGCGCCGCGCTCCACCGCGAGGGCAGTGTATGTGGCGCCCTTTGGCTCGACCGCGGGAGCGTGGCGCACGAGATCCACGCGCTCGCCCCAGGCTGTCGCCCGTAGCTTGGCGCCGTCGGTCTCGACGCGATAGCGATGGAACAGCAGATCTTTCGTCGCCATATGGAAAATGATCGCGTTCAGAAAGTCGACGAGCAATAAACCGGGTGACGGCGCCTCGCAGCTTATCTCGACCGCAACGTCTTCCTTGACCACAACCGGATCGGTGACGATAGCCGTCAGCGCCGTCGCCGCGGCGGCAAAGGCCTCGGCAAGCGTGGCGCCTTCGCCGCTGACTCCGATGTCGGCGCCATGGCCAAAATGGCCCCATCGAAGTTGCGACGGCTGCGGCGCCGCGGTATCGGCAGGGTCGCTCATGACTCATCGAATCCCGCATGTCGCTGATGTGTGATCGGCGATTGGCGGCGGTCTTCTCCCGGCGTTTACGCAGGAACGGCCACCCATGTCCGGCCGCCGCGCGCGGCCGCCCATTTAACAACGGTGCACGGGCGATGGGCGAGGTGGACGGCCTTCCGCGAAAACGCCGCCTAGCATCAGTCCCGCCAACCCGCATCGTGAACGCGATCTCGAATACGTCAAGCGGGCGGGCCGGACGTGAAGTGGGACCGAACGGGCATCGAATATACCTGCGACGCCGATCGCTTGAAATGGGGCGGACAATCGCGATCGCGGACCGAATGACAGCGTCGCGGGGTCGGGCCGGCCAGCGCATGACGACGGCATGATCCAAAACCTATCTGAAAACGCCTGGTGACGTTGGAGCGAGAGCGCTTGGCAGTTCCATGTTTCGTCAGGATGAAGATGTTTGACACGCCGCGGGACGTCCTCGGCAACTAAAGAGACGACGTCGAGGCAGCTACAGAGGATCGGGTAAAACGAATCTTGAGCATAATGGCGAGCAATCATATCGTATTGGGATATTCGGGCTCGTTCGAAAGGACGAGCTGGCGAAAACGTCGACGATTAAAGGCTTCATGGGAGCCGACTGCGCTGAGACGGCGCTTTCGCCGCCTATGAATCGGACTAGTCGCGTATCGAGCATATTAAAGACGCAGCACCGGCTGCGGTAACTCCGATGGGCAAAGCCGAGACGACCGCAAGATCGACCGTTTTCCCAACATACCGGCCGGGCGAAGCGCGCGCCGACCGATGCGTTCATGCTGTCGGTCTGGTCGCGGGCGCGCTTGGCGCGGTCGCGCTACTAACTATGGCGGCCGGCCGCGACGACGCCCGCGTCGCCGTAGCGACGGCGGTTTATGTCGTCGGACTTGTCGCCATGTTGGTCTGTTCGGCGCTTTACAACGCCGCGCCGCCCTCGCATCGCAAGGAGCTGTTTCGTCGGCTCGACCATGCGGCGATCTATCTCATGATCGCCGGCACCTATACTCCATTCGCATTGGTCCGTTTCGATGCCGCGACCGGGTTGCCGATGCTTGTCTTCGTGTGGACCGTGGCGGCATGCGGGATGTTTCTCGCGCTGGTCTACCCGCGCCGGCTGGAGGGCGTTTCGATCATGCTGTATTTGGCGCTCGGGTGGAGCGGATTGGCCGCGCTCGACACCATCGCCGCGACGCTCATGCCATCGACCACGGCGCTGCTCGTCGGCGGGGGCGCTTTCTACAGCGGCGGCGTGGCGTTTCATCTGCTGCGGGCCATGCCCTACCATCACGTCGTCTGGCATGGTTGCGTCGTCACGGGAGCATCATGCCACCTGGCCGCCATCGCCCAAGAGATCGTCCTGGCGTAATGTTGCGCGAACAGCCGCTGATTTGGTTTTTCTCGCCTCGACTGCCAGGAGGCGGGGCGCAGCGTCGTGACGCGGGAATGAAGGAGCCATTTCGATGAGCCGCGTTTTCGTCATCGGCGCCAGCGGCTATATCGGCGGATCGGTCGCCGTGAAACTCGTCGCCTTGGGCCATGGCGTGACGGGCTTGGCGCGCAGTGAGGGAAAGGCCGCGCAACTGCGCGCAATCGGCATCGATCCCGTACTCGGCCGGTTGAACGACCTGGAGACGCTCGCCGCCGCGGCCCGCCGGGCGGACATCGTCGTCAACGCGGCCGACGCCGACAATTATCATTCCAGCGCGGCGCTGCTGTCGGCGCTGGCGGGAAGCGGCAAGCGCTTCATCCACACGAGCGGCACCAGCGTCATCGCCGACCGCGCGGCCGGCGAACCAAGCGATCTCGTGTTCAACGAAGATAGCCCGAGCGAGCCGTTGCCCGAGCGCATGCTTCGCGTCGCCGTGGACCGCATGGTGCTCGAGCACGCGCAGCGCGGCGTTTGCACCGTCGTCATTAGACCGTCGCTGATTTACGGCGCCGGCTTTGGGCTCAATCGGCGCAGCCTCCAGGTGCCGAAGCTCGTCGAGCTGGCCGGCAGGAAGGCGATCGGCGTTCATGTCGGGCGCGGCCTGAACGTCTGGTCCAACGTTCATATCGCGGACCTCGTCGATCTCTACCTGCGGGCGATGGAAGATGCGCCTCCTGGCTCGCTCTTTTACGCCGAGAACGGCGAAGCGTCGATGAGGGAGATCGCCGCGGCGATCAGCCGGCGGCTCGGTTTCGGCGGCGCCACGCGCGACATGCCGATCGAGGAGGCGCTCGATGAGTTGGGCGTCGCCGCCTATACCAGCTTCGGTTCGAACAGCCGGGTTCGGTCGCTTAAGGCGAGGAAGCTACTGAGCTGGTCTCCGTCCCGCGATTCGCTGATCGCCGATATCGACACCGGGCTTGAGCCCGAATCAGCCAAGCTGTCATGATCGCGTGGCGGAAAAACGGCGGAGCGCGAGAAAGATCGCGCTCCGCCGGTCGATTTCGCGCCATCATCGTCAATAAGTCTCGATCGTCACGTCGACAGGCAGCGAGTTGGAGACGAGGTCGTAGACCGGCGAGTACTTGGCGAGCTCGCGCAGCACTTCCGGTTTGGCCGCCGACTTGACGCGCATCCGCACGCCGACGTGATGGTAGCCCTTGCGGACCTTGTTCGAGACGCCGAGGAAGCCGCGAAGGTCGATATCCCCCTCGAGCGTCGAATCGACCGCTTCGATTTCGATCCCGCGGGCCGCGGCGTGATAGACCATGGACGTGGTCAGGCACGCCGCCAGCGCGTGCAGGACGTACTCGACAGGATTGGCGCCGGTATCCTGACCGAGCAAGACCGGCGGCTCGTCTGCGTCGAGCACGAAGGGCGTGTCGCGCGACGAATCCTCCGTCTTGCATCCGTAAAACGACTTGATGGTGGACCGATTATGCCCGCCGTCGATCCACGTATTGCTCGCCCGGAACTTGAACTGCGCGAGCTCGGGGTCGGACTTGACGGCGTCGATCACCTCGAAAACTCCGGTGACATTGACGCCATTCCTGACGATCGGCTGCGGTTGCTTCGACATTGACTGGGCCATGATCATTCTCCTTCCTGGGGTTGGGTCATCGATCCGCCGCGGGGGGCGCGGCGTGTCCGGGAAGGTATGGCTTGACAGGGACGGGGTTGAGAGCGATTCGTCTCGAAATCGGTCCTTTTGTGCCAAATCCGGCGACCCGTCAACGTGCCACGAACCGCGAAACCGCCGATCGACGCCCTCATCGTCGCCGTTCCGGAGACGGCCGGCTCGGCGCTCTATGGCATGATCGACGTGTTGTCGGCGGCTGGGAATCTGTGGCAGACGTTCGCCGGGAGCGAGCCCGAGCGGCGCTTGATCCGCGCGCGCATCGTGGCGATGTCGCGCCAGCCGTTTCGCTGCGGCAACGGGATTCCCGTGGCGCCCGACGTCGCGGTCGGCGACGACCCCAAAGCCGAGATTCTGATTCTGCCCGAACTCTGGCTGCGACCCGACGAAGCGCTGCACGGCCGCTATCCCGAGCTGATGGACTGGGTCCGGCGCGCCTATCGCCGCGGCGCCACGCTCTATTCGGCGTGCTCGGGATCGATCATGCTGGCCGAGACCGGGCTGCTCGACGGCCGCGACGCCACCTCGCACTGGGGTTACGCCGACGTTTTTCGCCGGGAGTACGCGGCAGTCCGCTTTCGCGCCGAATC
>DATFES010000413.1:0-2548 GCA_035250945.1 Alphaproteobacteria bacterium
TCCTCGAAGATATACCGCCGTTCGTCTTGCGCCAAATCCCACCACGCGGCCGACTTGCGGATCGGGATCAGCGCCGCGCACGTAGCCTCGCGGCGTCCGAGGGCCTCTTGGCGCGCTCCGAGCGTCTTGCGTTCGTCAGCGTTGACGTAGCGCAGGTGCCCGGCGACGCCGTTCAAGACCCAACGGGCGCCGGCCGGTTGTTCGCCCTTGCGGGACTCGACGATCGACAGGCGCGAGGCGGACGGCAATCCGTCGCCGCAGACGATAGTACTACGCTCGATCACCCAATCGCCGGCCTCGCCGCCGGCAAAGCGCGCAAACTGCGGTGGCGACATGCCTGTTTCTCCGTGGCCGGCCGATGAGGCATTCTGGTTGTTGCGGCGTCCCGAAGGAGCCCATGCGTAGGGGATAAATTAGTTTCAAATGAAACCGACTCCAAGGGGGATCTCGCGAAATGCCGCGCCGGTGGCGCTAAGCGCCGGCGACACAACGACATTCCTCCTCGAGCGTTTCCTGCCCTATCGCCTGTCGGTGCTGACCAACCTGATGAGCCGCGCCTTCGCCAGGAGCTACGGGCGGCGGTTCGGCCTCACCATCCCCGAATGGCGGGCGATGGCGGTACTTGGCCGCTTCGCGCCGCTGTCGGCGAACGAAATTTGCCAGCGCACGGCGATGGACAAGGTGCGCGTCAGCCGCGCAGTCGCGAGGCTGAAGAAGGCGGGGCTGGTCGAACGCTCGACCGACCGCGCCGACCGACGACGCTCGGCCTTGCGCCTGTCGGCCGCCGGCCGGCGAATACATGGCGACATCGTTCCGCTCGCCCGCGCCATCGAGGCGCGTCTTCTCGCCGATCTGACCGCGAGCGAAATCGCCGCACTCGATCGTCTGGTCGCCAAGTTGATGGCGCGGGTGACGGCGATGGATGCCGAGAGCGATCCGGCGGGGATAGCATAAATCGGCCGGAAACCCGCGTCATGGCGCGCCTCATGCCGCACCGCCCAACGCCGCTATTCATCGTTGAGCCGCCTCTGTCCGGCGAAGGCGTCCTCCAACTCGGCTAATCACCGCGGCGTCGATCGGATAGCCTTCGCTCATGGCGCGAAGCGCGATCGAAGCGCTGGCAAGCGCGTCGGATGCGGCGTCGTGATGCCTGAGCGCGATACCCAGGCGCGCGCAAACGACCGGCAGCCGCGCCGGGCGGAAATTCCAATGCGCCCGCGCGATTTTGACTGTGCAAACGAACGGAACGTCGGGTGGAGCTCGACCGGCGGCGCGAGAGCACGCGGCCAGCACGCGGCGGTCAAAGGCGGCGCTGTGCGCGACGAAATATTCCGCCCCTTGCCAGTAGCCTCGGAGACCATCCCACACTTCGGCGAACACGGCTTCGTCTTCGACGTCGTTCCAGGTAATCCCATGTATGAAGGTAAACGCAAAATCGCGGCGCGGCGGCCGGATCAGGCGGCAAGCGCTGCGTACGATCGTTCCTCGTTCGATTGTCACGATCCCCAGCGCGCACGCGCTGTCCGCGCCGTAGTCCGCGATCTCGAAATCGATGGCGACCAGTTTGGCGTTATCGCCAGCTCGCATGTCGCGACAAGACCCCGGTTAACCGCCAGCGACGGTCGGCCCCCGCGTGCGCCGGCTGAATTCCGGCGAATCGCCATGACATTATGGGACAGCTCCGCCGAACTGTAACATTGCACGGCGCCGCACGGCCGCCCGTGCCGACTACTCGCCCCTGGCGCGGATATCGCCGGCCGCGTTCGCCGCCGAGCGCGTCGGCCAATTGACCAGCACGATCCCCGCCACGACGCCGACGAGGCCGATCACCACCCGCTCGGTGATCGGTTCGGCGAGCACCAGCGCGCCGAGGATCGCCGCCGCGATCGGGTTGATCGTCACCGCGATGGCGACCTGCGATGCCTGGGTGCGCTCAAGCGCCCACATCCACATGTAAAAGCACAGCGCGCCGCCGAAACTCATCAGGAAGACGAGGGCGAGCCAGCCGCGGGCCTCGAACTCCCATAGGCCGGAAAACCCGCCTCCCACCGACAGAACAAGCAGCGTCGTGGCCGCGGCGATGGGCAACTGGATCGCCACCACCGCCAAGGCGGCATGCCGCCGCAAGTGAACGCCCGACAAGACGTTGTAGAGCGACCCCGCGATGGCCGCCGCGAACATCAGAAGGTCGCCCTTCCAGACCTCCGATCCGACGTCCGAGGCGCGATCGCCAAGCGCCACGGACACGCCGGCGATGCCGATCAGACCGCCGGCGGCCCTTAATACCGAGAGCCGCTCGCGGCCCATCGCCGCAGCGATCGCCATGGTGAGGATCGGCATGGTCGACAGGACCAACGCGCCGCGAGCCGAGGAGACATATTGCAGAGCCGCGGCGAAGAGGTAGGCGAACAAGCCAAACTGCAGGACGCCGAGGGCGGCGATGCCGATCAGATCGGCTCGCGGCAGGCGGAGGCGTACCCGCGCCGCGGCGATGGCCAGCATGATCGCGCCGGCCCCGAGATGGCGCCAGAACGAGACGGCCAGCGGG
>DATFES010000417.1:0-6225 GCA_035250945.1 Alphaproteobacteria bacterium
AGGCGCGATGTCGAGGATTTGCCCTAGAGATGTAACCTTGGCCTGTGCGGCTGTCCAGATACGCGCCGAGGCGCGCAACGGCCGAAATATATCAGAACGCATCGAAAGGGCGGGCGCCCGGGTCGCTGCGCTTCGGACTTACGCGACGGGGCCCCGCCCTTTCCCTCGGCCGCGACCCGGACGGATCTGGTCCATGGCAGCGGATATCCAGGAACTCGCCCGGAGCGGCGGAGGGTCGAAGGTCGAACTTACGAACGGCCGCCGGCCGGCGCTGGGGGGATGAGGCCGGCGGCCGCTCGGGGCATGCGGCTCAGGTATCGCCGCCGCCATCCGCGGCCATCAGGGCGCTCGAGACGAGGCCGGAATTGGCGCGGATCTGCCGTTCGATCGCTTGCGCGATCTCCGGATGTTCCTTGAGAAAGTTGCGCGCATTCTCGCGGCCCTGGCCGATGCGCTGGCCGTCGAAGGAAAACCATGCGCCCGATTTCTCGACCACGCCGGCCTTGACGCCGAGGTCGATCAACTCGCCGCATTTCGAGACGCCCTCGCCGTACATGATGTCGAACTCGACCTGCCGGAACGGCGGCGCGAGCTTGTTCTTGACCACCTTGACGCGGGTCTGGTTGCCGACCACCTGCTCGCGATCCTTGATCGCGCCGATGCGGCGAATGTCGAGACGAACCGACGCGTAGAATTTCAACGCGTTGCCGCCGGTCGTGGTCTCGGGGTTGCCGAACATGATGCCGATCTTCATGCGGATCTGGTTGATGAAGATCACCATGCATTGCGAGCGCGAGATCGAGCCGGTGAGCTTGCGCAGCGCCTGGCTCATCAGGCGGGCGTGCAGGCCCATGTGCGAATCGCCCATCTCGCCCTCGAGCTCGGCGCGCGGCACCAGCGCCGCGACGCTATCGATCACCAGGACATCGACGGCGCCCGAGCGCACCAGCGTATCGGCGATTTCGAGCGCCTGCTCGCCGGCGTCCGGCTGCGAAATGATCAGCTCGTCGGTATTGACGCCGAGCTTCTTGGCGTAAACCGGATCGAGCGCGTGTTCGGCGTCGATGAAAGCGCACGTGCCGCCGTTTTTCTGCGATTCGGCGATGACGTGGAGCGCCAGCGTCGTCTTGCCCGAACTCTCGGGGCCGTAAATCTCGACGATGCGACCGCGCGGCAATCCGCCGATGCCAAGCGCGATGTCGAGCGACAACGAGCCGGTCGAGATGACATCGGAAGCGTCGGCCGCTTCGCGCTGGCCTAGCTTCATCACCGAGCCTTTGCCAAACGCCCGCTCGATCTGCCCGAGCGCGGCCTCGAGCGCCTTGTTCTTGTCCATCGTGTCCTTTGCGTCTTTGTCGCCGTCCTTCGGAAGTGGCCGTAGCTGCGTCACAGACATGTCCCGTATCTCCCTTCTTTCATAGCGTTTCGGGCCTTGCAACGCGCGCCCGGAATGCGGGCCGATGCCACCGAAGACGCGAATGTGCCTGTTTTGTTCCCCTTAACACCTTACCGCGCCGAGATCACTCGGTGCGGTACGGCAAGAAAGTGTACACATTTTGTTCTCCTTCACAAGCCCTCTTTTTGCAACGATTTTGGCCCTGGCCTCGGGAGTCATCCCGGCCGCTGGATCGCCTCGATCAACGGGCATTGCGGCACCACCCCGGTATCGCATTGGGCCGCCAGCTCGGTCAGCGTCCGCTCCATTCGCCGCAAATCGGCCAACCGCGCGCGCAGCGCGACAAGATGCCGGCTGGCGATGCGGCGGACCGCCGCGCACGATCGGCTGCCCCCGCCGCCAAGTCGCAGCAATTCGCGAACCTCGCCGAGCGGCAACCCGAGCGCGCGCGCGCGACGAACGAAACGCAACATCCGCACCCGCCCAGCATCGTAAAGACGATAGCCGCCAGCGCTCCGCTCGGCCGCCGGAAGAATGCCGATGCGTTCATAGTAGCGGATCGTTTCGACATGACACCCGGTTGCCGCCGCGAGTCCGCCGATCGTCAGCCTGGCTTCGTGTTTCATGTCTTGTCCTCACAATGATGTGATCGCGATTCGTGTTGAGCCCGTAGCGACTACGGACTTTAGCATTCCTATCGATCGCGGCCAGGTATGCAGGATCGAGAACACGCGCCATGGACGATCGTAAATTGCTGGCGACCGGCGGCATCGGTGCGACGATCGCCGCCATCTGCTGCTTCACGCCGGTCCTTGGCATCGCGCTCGGGATGCTCGGCCTTGCGGCGTGGCTGGCCTGGGCGGACCTCGCGATGCTTCCGCTATTGATGATCTGCCTTGCGATCGTCGGAGTAGCGGCGCGGCGTCTATTGCGATCGCGGCGGCACCCGTGACGCCGCCGATTCTCGATGCCGTCCTGATCTGTCCCAGGTGCGGATCGCGCCACGAAAGCAAGATGCCCGAAGACGCCTGTCTGTACATCTGGGACTGTCCGGCCTGCGGCGCGCGCCTCGAGCCCAAGGCCGGCGATTGTTGCGTTTTTTGCTCCTATGGCTCCTCGCCGTGCCCGCCGATGCAGGCGGCCAACCGCGATGCGGTTGCGCCACGGCGCAAGGGACGATTAACTGCAGACGCTAATCCGACGATTCATCGGCAGGGCGGCAACCAGCCGGAATAGGGCGCATGCCAGGCGAGCAAGTGCGGACACGCGACGCTCCGGCGTTCATGCTTCGTCCGGGTGTCGTAATTCCCGATTGGTCGTGCGTTGATGCGGAACCGGCGCGGCGCGCGCTTGCGCGCATCGTCCAAACATCGGACCGCGCGCGGTCGTGGTCGAACCTGCCCGCCGCGGACGACCGTGTCTGGCAGGCGGTGTTGGCCGAATTCGTCGCCGGCCGGCTGGAGCTCACCGCCGCCAGAATCGCCCGACGCGCGTCGCTGGCGGAGGACTTTGCGTCGGCGGCGCTGGCGCGACTTGCAACGCGCGATCTGGTGGTCTTGTCGTCCGATGGCCGGGCGGTTCGCGCCGCCTACCCGTTCTCGGCCACGGATGTCGGCTATCGCGTTCGCCTTGGCTCGCGCCAGGTCTTCGCGCTATGCGCCGTCGACGCGCTCGGGCTGGGCGCGATGCATGGGGCCGACAGCGTGATTTCCGCAACCTGCCGCCACTGCGCGGCGCCGATCGAGGCGATGACCGGCCGTAAGGGCGCCACGCTCGATTCGTTCGCGCCGCGCCAGGCGCTCGTTTGGTGCGGCCTCGCCGAAGCCGGTGGCTGCGCGGCCACCTCGGGCTGCACGGTGAAGACGTTTTTCTGCCGACCGGCCCATCTCGATGCGTGGCGGCGAACCGTCGGCGGCAAAGGAGAAGGCATCGCCCTTTCGATGGCCGAGGGGCACATGGTCGGCTGCGCGATTTTCGCGCCGATGTGCCGGCCCGCGAGCGACGCCTAACGCATCACCTCTTTGACCTTTCCGGCGAGCTGTTCGAGCGTGAATGGCTTGGGCAGGAAATGGACGCCGGCAGTCGAATCGAGACGGTTGCGGAACGATTCCTCGGCGTAGCCGGAGATACAGATAACCCGGAGCTCCGGCCGTTGTTCGCGCACCGTCTTGATCAGCGTCGTGCCGTCCATCTGCGGCATGACGACGTCGGTGATCATCAAATCGATCTGGCCGTCGAAGTTGCCGAGCAGCTCGAGCGCGGACTCGCCCGTCTTCGCCTCGACCACCTTGTAGCCCTTGTTGCGGAGCGCGCGGGCGCTAAACAGGCGTACCGCGTCCTCGTCCTCCACCAGAAGCACGGTGCCGACCCCCGTGAGGTCGGCGCGCTTCTGCTCCTCACCGATCGCGCCGGAGAGTTGCCGCACCTCGCCGCGATGGCGCGGCAAATAGATCGTGAATGTCGCTCCGGCCCCCGGTTCGGAGTCCACCAGCACGAAGCCGCCGGTCTGACGGACGATCCCGTAGACCGTCGACAGGCCGAGGCCCGTGCCGGCGCCGACCTCCTTGGTCGAGAAGAACGGCTCGAAGATGCGCGTGAGATTCTCCTTGGCTATGCCGACCCCGGTATCGATGACGTCGATCCGCACGTAATCGCCCGGCGCCAACGTCTCGGCGCCGCGCGTCAACGAAATCGTCACCGATTCGTTCTGCGTACGAATGGTCACCTGACCGCCGCGCGGCATGGCGTCGCGGGCGTTGACCGCCAGATTGATGATCACCTGCTCGAGCTGGCCTTGATCGACGCGCACCAGATGGAGGTCGCGTCCGTGCACCATCTTGAGTTCGATGTTCTCGCCGATCAACCGGCGTAGCAGGTGCGAAAGCTCCGACAGCGCGTCGGTGATGTTCAGTACCTTCGGCTGCAGCTTCTGCTGACGCGAAAAGGCGAGGAGCTGGCGCACCAGATTGGCGGCGCGGTTCGAGTTCTGCTTGATCTGCATGATGTCGCCAAACGAGGTGTCGCCGGGCTGGTGGCGCAACAGCAAGAGGTCGCTGAATCCGATGATCGCCGTGAGCAGGTTGTTGAAATCGTGGGCGATGCCGCCGGCGAGCTGGCCGATCGCTTGCATGCGCTGCGAATGGGCGAACTGCATTTCGAGCTGCTTCAGCTCGGTCATGTCGAAGACGTGCAGCACGAGGTCGCTTGGACCCTTGGGATTGCCATGATCGAGGCGCGTTATGAACAGCGACGCGATCACCTCGCGGCTCTTGCCGCGCAACCGTACCTCGGTGGCGTGGCGGATGTTCTCGGGGGCGGTCGATTCACCGGCGGCGACCGCGTCAAGTCGCCGGCGCATCTCGCTGCGGTCGTCCTCGCTCACGAAGCCGAGAATGTCGCCGCCTTCGATCTCGGCCGCGGTCATTTCGAGGAGCTTCCGAAAAGCGGCGTTGGCGTCGGCGACACGGCCGGAAGCGTCGATCCGCGCGATGCCGAGCGGCGCTTCGTCGAAGAACCGTTTGAACCGCCGCTCCGACAGCGCCAGCGCCTCGGCCATCTCGCGCTCGGGCGTCAGGTTGCGCACGACCGAGCGGGTACGCACCGCGCCCTCCTCGCCTTTCGTCACGCTCTGGCTGATGTACGCCTCGAAGACGTTTCCGCGCCGCCCCTTCAAGGTGACTTCCCCGGCTTGGATGGTCGGCGGGCCGAGGAACGGCCGGTAGGGCTCCGCGCCGGCGGGCACGCCGTCGGCGAGGAAATCCTGTAGTTTTGCCTGACGCTCGACGATTTGTGCGGGAGTGCTCTCAAGCCAGTTGGCCAGTGTCCGGTTGACGAAAAGGAACCGCCCTTCCGCATCGACGGAATAAAACCCGACGGGCGCGTTCTCGAGAAAGTCGACCAACTTGGCCTGCTCCTCGCGGATGACGCTCTCCATCATCCGCCGGCTGGTGACGTTCTCGATTTCCCACGAGGCGATCGGCGAATCCTGCCCGACCGGGCTGATGCGCAGAAGGAAGATCTCGCGCGTCCCGTCGGGGTGGCGATGAACGACCTCGAAATTCGCCGCGCTGCCGGTGCGCGATGCCGCCCGTGCCTCGATGAATCGCGAACGCGATTCTGCGTCGGTGCAGAGGACCCGTTCGAGTTCGTCGAGTGGCTTAGCCAGATCGACCGGAAACTCGCGGCGAAATTTGGAGTTGGACCAGATCGCCTTGCCGTCGGCGCCGACGAGAACGCGAGGCGACACCATGGTATCGCCGAGATGTTGAAAGACTTCCGCTTGATGGTGAAAGCGTCCGCGCGCGCGCAGGTAGCGGCCGAGCAAAATGACCGCGAACGCCGACGGAAACGCCACCGCCACCGCGGTCAGCATCGCCAGCCAGTCCATCGTCGTGTACAGCCAGATGACCATGAACACGGCGAGCGGCACGCCGACGGAGAGCGCAAACGCGACGCCCAGGATCGCCAGATCCCGCCGCGATAAATCGCCAAGTTCGAGTCCGTCGGTTTCGCGCATAGCGAAATTCTATCACAAGGCCGTGATCTGGCTACGGACGTATCGCCGGGATTGCAATCCGAACACCGTACAGCACGGTAGCTCCTTGAAAACTTTGAGCCCTGCCAAACGGGATCTCACCGGTTCTGGCTGAAGTGCTCGCCAGGGTCTAATTGCATTACCTCCGAGCTGACGTCGCAGCGCGCGAGGGCTTCATCGAATCTCGCTAAATTTCTCGATGTCTCACGACTTTTTGACCCGCCTCACATACCTGTGACAACTGACATGGAAATTACCGGCTTATTAATGCGTTGTCAGCCTTGAGCCGGCGAAG
>DATFES010000434.1:0-2889 GCA_035250945.1 Alphaproteobacteria bacterium
TCGATCGTCTCGTAGACGGTGACCATGCGCTCGGCCAGCAGCCGCGGCTTCAAGGCCTGGTGGAGCCGGAGCGTCACTTCGGCGTCCTCGGCGGCGTAGTCGCGCGCCCGGTCGAGGGAAACCTCGGCGAAGCTCACCCGCGATTTTCCGCTGCCGGTGACCTCGTCGTAGGTGATCGTCTTGTGCCCGAGATGGAGCTGCGCCAGTTCGTCCATGCCGTGGCCGTGCAGGCCGCCTTCGAGCACGTAGGAGATCAGCATCGTGTCGTCGAACGGCGCAAGGGCCAGGCCGGCCTTGGCGAAGACTTGCATGTCGTATTTGAGATTGTGTCCGATCTTGAGCACCGCCGGGTCGGCGAGCAGCGGCTTCAGCTTGTCGAGGACCATGGCGCGGTCGAGCTGCTTGGGCGCCTTCCGCGGTCTGGCGCCTTTGCCGTCGAGATCGAGTTTGCCGGCGGCAGGAACGGTCGATTCGGGCGCCACATGGCCGACCGGGATGTAGCACGCTTCGCCCGGTTCGACCGCCAGCGACACGCCGACCAATTCGGCCCGCAGCGGATCGAGCGACGTCGTTTCGGTGTCGACGGCGACGATCCCGGCCATGATGGCGCGGGCGATCCAGGCGTCGAGCGTCTTGGCGTCTTGCACGAGTTCGTAGCGCGCCGGCCCGTCGTGCTTTTGGTTCGCCGCCGCGCGTTCAGGCGGCGCAGCTGGTGCTACCGCCGCCTCGGACGCTTTCCATCCGGCCTGCTCGAGACGTTGCATGACCGAACGGAAATTTTGCTCGCGCAGGAAGTCGAAGGTCTTGTCCGGGTCGGGATCGCGCACCGCGAAGGAGTCGAGCGGCGCCGGCGGCGCGACGTCATCCTTGAGCTTGACCAATTGGCGGCTGATCGTCGCCTTGTCCTTGTTGGCGGCGAGCGTCTCGCGGCGCTTGGGTTGCTTGATCTCGTCGATATGGGCGAGCAGGCCGTCGAGGTCGCCATAGGCATTGATGAGCTCGGCGGCCGTCTTGACGCCGATACCCGGCACGCCCGGCACGTTGTCGGTCGAATCTCCGGCCAGCGCCTGCACGTCGACCACCTTGTCGGGACCGACGCCGAATTTCTCCCGCACTTCGGCCTCGCCGATCGTCTTGTACTTGATCGGATCCAGCATCCGCACGCCGTCGCGCACGAGCTGCATCAGATCCTTATCGGAAGAGACGATGGTGACCGCGGCCCCGGCCTCGCGGGCGAGGCGCGCATATGTCGCGATCAGATCGTCGGCCTCGTAGCCCGGCTGTTCGATCGCCGACACGTTGAAGGCGCGCGTCGCCTCGCGGACCAGGGCGAATTGCGGGATCAATTCGGGCGGCGGCTCCGGGCGGTGCGCCTTGTATTCGGGATAGATGTCGTTGCGAAAGCTCCGCCGGCCGGCGTCGAAGATCACCGCCAGGTGGTCGCATTCGGCGCGCTCGCGCAAGCGCAGCAGCATGTTGATGAAGCCGAGCACCGCGCCGACCTGCGTTCCATCGGGACGCGAGAGCGGCGGAAGCGCGTGGAAGGCGCGAAAAATGAACCCCGAGCCGTCGACGAGACAGACGTGGCGCGGTTTGGTCGTGGCCGATCGCGACATTGCGCCGACAGGTTTAGCGCATCGGCCGGTGGGCCGTCACGCGCCTAAGGTCTAATGGCCCGAAGCGCCGCCGGCGCCGGCCTTGAGCACGAATTGGCGATCGCAATAAGGGCAGTCGACGCGGCCGTCGGCGCCGAGATTGAGATAAACGCGCGGATGGCCGAGCGGGCCGCCGTCGCCGTCGCAAGCGACGGTGGACGTCGTGACCTCGACGATCTCGGGAGGAGCGGGAGGGTTGGCGGCCATGGCGCGGAATCCGTGTATGCGATGTATCGCGCGAGAACGCGCGTTGACCCGCGCGCGCCGGCGATGATACCGATTGGCCGGCGCGATGCAAACCCGCCCTAGCGACGCGCCATCGGGATGCCCGCCGGTCATAATGCGCGATCACCCTGCATCTTCCGCCGCCTTGCGGCCGGCGCCGCCCGATTTCGCGGTTGAAGTCTCCGCGCTCACCAAGATCTACCCCGGAGTGCGCGGCCGCGGAGCGCCGTCGCCGGTCACGGCGTTGGACGCGGTCGATCTGCAGATTCGCCGCGGTGAGCTGTTCGGACTTCTCGGCCCGAACGGGGCCGGCAAATCGACGTTGATCAATATTCTCGCCGGTTTGGTCAATAAAACGTCCGGAAGGGCGCGACTCTGGGACATCGACATCGACGCCGATCCGCGCGGCGCACGCGGGGCCATCGGCGTGGTGCCGCAGGAACTCAACATCGATCCCTATTTCACGCCGCGCGAGCTGCTCGACGTGCAGGCCGGGCTATACGGCGTGCCGAAGCGCGAGCGGCGAAGCGCGGAAATCCTCGCCGCCGTCGGTCTCGCCGACAAGGCCGACGCTTATGCCCGCTCGCTCTCCGGCGGCATGCGGCGGCGCCTCTTGGTCGCCAAGGCGATGGTCCACGCGCCGCCGGTCCTCGTGCTCGACGAGCCGACCGCGGGGGTCGACGTCGAGCTGCGCCAATCGCTGTGGGCGTATGTCCGCGCGCTCAACGCCGGCGGCACGACGGTGCTGCTGACGACGCACTATCTTCCCGAAGCCGAGGAACTGTGCGACCGCATCGCCATCATCAACAATGGGCGGTTGATCGCCTGCGACACCACGGCGGCGCTGGTGGCGCGGCTCGACCGCAAGACGCTGAAGGTGACGCTCGAGCGCGATGCGGCGGCGCTGCCCGCCCCTCTCGAGGCCTATGGCGCCCGGCTCGAATCGCCGCGCCGTCTGGTTTTCTCCTATCGACCGAGCCGGACGCGCGTCGGCGAACTGCTCGCCGCC
>DATFES010000449.1:0-4444 GCA_035250945.1 Alphaproteobacteria bacterium
CGACATGCCCGAGCCGGGAGAGAGCCGCGCCGCACGGTTCGAAGCGCGCCTGATCGATCCGGTGTGGGATGGCCTCTACGCTCCGATCGGGCGCGGGCTCGAGTGGCTGACCTTGCGCGCCAATGCGCTGCAGTTTCTAACTATCCGTCGCTACTTGACGCTGGTGTTCGCCGCCCTGATCGTCCTCTTGATCGCAGTGGTGCTGAGCGAATGAGAGGCGCGGCGATCGACCTCGCGCTGCAGATCCTCCAGCTCTCGCTGGTACTGACGCTCGCGCCTGCGCTCACCGGCCTTACGCGCCTCATCCGCGCCCGGCTCATGGGCCGCAAGGGACCAGGCTTGTTTCAGCCTTATCGCGACCTGGCCAAGCTCCTACGCAAGGAAGCGGTGGTGGCCGAAAACGCGTCGTGGCTGTATCGCAGCGCGCCTTATCTGATCTTCGCCTTGCTGTGGCTAGCGGCGGCGCTGGTGCCGACTTTTACGACGCGGTTGCCGTTGTCGCCCGCCGCCGACCTTATCGCGCTGGTGGCGCTCATCGGCGCGGCGCGGTTTCTCCAGGCGCTTGCCGGAATGGACGTCGGCACCAGCTTCGGCGGCATCGGCGCCTCGCGCGAAATGATGATCGCCTCGCTCGCCGAGCCGGCGATGCTGCTCGTCATCTTCACCATGGCGTTGTTCATTCAGTCAACCTCGATCCCGTCGATCGCGGAATTCGTGCTCAGCCAACCGGTCGGCATCCGCGTCTCCTTCGCGCTCGCGCTCATCGCGCTGATCATGGTGGCGATCGCCGAAAGCGCGCGCATCCCGGTCGACAATCCGGCGACGCACCTCGAGCTCACCATGGTCCACGAGGCGATGGTGCTGGAGTATTCGGGCCGGCATCTGGCGCTGATCGAAGCGGCGTCGATGATGAAGCTGCTGTTCTACGTGTCGTTGATCGCCGGCGTGTTCGCGCCGTGGGGGCTGGCGCCCGACGACGCCGGCATCGACGAGCTGGCGATCGGCGCTGGCGTCTACGGGGCCAAGCTGGTCGCCGCGGGCGCGATGCTGTCGCTCTTCGAGGCATCGATCGCCAAGATGCGCGTTTTCCGCGTCGGCGAGTTCCTCGGCGGGGCGCTGCTGCTTGGCCTGCTCGGCACCATCTTTCTCTACGTTTCGCAAAGCCTGTGACGCCATGTTGCGCGGCCTCGAATTCGACATCGCCCACACGCTCTCGACCTCGGTGCTGTTGCTCAGCTTCGCGCTTTTGTATCAGCGGCGGCTCGCCGGCGTCCTCGAGGCGTTCGCGCTTCAGGCCTTCTTCGTCGCCGCGGCGGCGGCGTGGCAGGCGCACACGCAGAACGCGCCCCATCTGTTCGTCACCGCGGCGATCGCGCTCACCTTCAAGGGCTTGATCATCCCGATCGCGCTGATGCGTATCGTTCGCCGGCTCAACATCCATCGCTCGATCGAGACGGTGCTTGGGGTCAACTTGACGCTCTTGGCCGGCGTCGCTCTCGTCGCGCTGTCGATCGTGCTGGTGTTTCCCGTCACCGCCGGTTCGGGCGCGCTCACCCGCGAAAACCTGGCGCTGGCGCTGTCGATCGTGCTGCTCGGCCTCTTGATGATGATCACGCGGCGCAATGCCGTGACGCAGGTGGTCGGCTTCATGTCGCTCGAAAACGGACTCATCCTCGCCGCGGTCGGCGTCAAGGGCATGCCGCTTGTGGTCGAGATGAGCATCGCCTTTTCGGTTCTCATCGCCTTCATCGTCTTCGGCATGTTCATCTTCCGTATCCGCGAGCGCTTCGACACGCTCGATCTTCAATATCTCGAGCGGTTCCGCGGCGAACGCTCGCGGGAGAATCCGTGAATCCGATCGTCGTCATTCTCGGCATCCCGCTTCTCGCCGCCGCGGCGTTGGCGGCGCTGCCGTCGCGTGCGCTCGCCGCGCGGCTCAACGCGGCGGCGAGCCTGGCGACGTTTTTGGCCGCGCTAACCCTCTTCGCCGATCGCCCTGCGCCGTCGGCGTTCGTCTTCATCGACGATTTCAACGTCTTCTTCGTCGTCTTGACGACGTTCGTCGCCTTCACGACCAGTTGGTTTTCGGCAAGTTACATCGAGCACGAGGTATCGATCGGTAAACTGACCCCCATTGCGTTGCGTTTCTATCATGCGATGTACCAGCTCTTGTCCTTCGCCATGCTGCTGGCGCTCGTCGCCAACAACATCGGACTGATGTGGGTCGCGGTCGAGGGGGCGACGCTGACCACGGTCCTCATGGTCAGCCTCTATCGCACCCGCGAATCGATCGAGGCGGCGTGGAAATACTTCATTCTCGGCTCGGTGGGCATCGCGCTGGCGCTGTTCGGCACCATTCTCGTCTATCTTGCGGCGCAGCCGGTGATGGGCGGCGGGATCGAGGCGCTCGCCTGGACCGAACTGCATGCGCGCTCGGCCCGATTCGAACCGGCGCTGCTCAACCTCGCATTCGTCTTCTTGCTGATCGGCTACGGCACCAAGGTCGGGCTGGCGCCGCTCCACGCCTGGCTGCCCGACGCGCACGCCGAGGGTCCTACGCCGATCTCGGCCGTGCTCTCCGGTCTGCTGCTCAATGTCGCGCTCTACGCCTTGCTGCGCTTCAAGCTGATCCTCGCCGGGAACGACGGCGCGCTGGCGCCCGGGCCATTGATGCTGGCGATGGGGACTTCGTCGTTGCTGCTCGCCGCCGTGATGTTGTATCGGCGCCGCGACATCAAGCGCTTCTTCGCCTACTCGTCGATCGAGCACATGGGCATCATCGCCTTCGCCTTCGGGGTCGGCGGGCCGCTCGCCAATTTCGCCGCGCTGCTCCACATGGCGCTGCACAGCTTGACTAAATCGGCGATATTCTTCGCCGTCGGCCACATCGCGCAGGTCAAAGGAACGCAGAAGCTCGCCGATATCGGCGGGCTCACCACGACGCACCCGGCGCTCGGCTGGGGGTTCGTGCTCGGCGTCGTCGCCATCGCCGGGTTGCCGCCGCTCGGAATGTTCATGAGCGAGTTCCTGGTCATCACCTCGGCGATGGCGCGCCAGCCGTGGCTCGCCGTGCCGCTCGTCATCGGGCTGCTCGTCGCCTTCGGCGCGCTGGCGATGCGCGTCAACGAGGTGGCGTTCGGCGAACCCAAAGGGCCGTCGACCGCGATAACGGCGTCGCTGGCGCCGATGTATCTTCATCTGGCGATCGTCGTCATCGCCGGGCTGTGGCTGCCGCCGCCGCTCGTCGCCTGGTTCCAGTCCGTCGCCGGCCTGTTGGGACGCTGAGCGCGCCATGACCGAGTTGATACAAGCCTTGAGCGGTTATCCGCTGATCACGAAACACCGGCCATGGCCGCGCGTCGAGGTGGACGAGCATGGCTGGCGCGCCCTGATCGACCGGCTGCAGACCGAGTACTGGGAGCTCTTGGCGCTGTGGGGCGAGCGCGAGACGGTTCACGCCGCGCTGCGCGACGACGGCGCCGGTACGCTCGCCGTCGTCTCGCTTGCCTGCGGCGACGGGGCCTTTCCCAGTCTCGGCAAGGTACGGCCGGGCGCGATCCGCATGGAGCGCGCGACGCGCGATCTCTTCGGCCTGACGCCCGACGGGCTCGACGACGCTCGCCCCTGGCTCGATCACGGCCGCTGGCCGATGCGCCGCCCGCTTTCCCGCGACCCCGAGCCGCGCGCGCTCGACGAGCCCGCCGCGCGCGCCACCGACTACCCGTTCCTGCCGGTCGAGGGCGAGGGAATTCACCAGATTCCCGTCGGCCCGGTGCACGCCGGGATCATCGAGCCGGGGCATTTCCGCTTTCACGCCAACGGCGAAACCGTGGTGCGCCTCGAGGAACGGCTGGGCTACGTTCACAAGGGGATCGAGAAGCTGATCGAGGGCCGAACGATCGCCGAGGCGGCGCAGCTCGCGGCGCGCGTGTCCGGCGACTCGACGGTCGCCCATTCGCTCGCTTTCGCGCGCGCCGTTGAAGCGGCGCTAGAGGTTCAGGCGCCGCCGCGCGCCGAGTTCATCCGCGCGCTGATGGCCGAACTCGAGCGCGTCGCCAACCACCTTGGCGATTTCGGCGCGATCTGCAACGACGCCGCGTTCACGATGATCCAGTCCTGGGCGAGCGCGTTGCGCGAGGATGTCCTGCGCGCCGCCGCCGAGGCGTTCGGCCATCGGTTGATGATGGATTGCATCGTGCCCGGCGGCGTCGGGCGGGATTTGAGCGGCGCCGGCGCCGCGGCGATCCAGCGCGTGTTGCGCGAGGTCCCGCGGCGGTTCGAGCGGCTCGTCGCGATCTACGACGCCAAGCCGTCGCTGCTCGACCGCACCATCGGCGCCGGCGCCATCGGCGGCCACCTCGTCCACCGCTTCGCCGCCGGCGGCTTCATCGGGCGCGGCGCCGGACGCAGCTACGACGCGCGGCAGAGCCCGGGGTATCCGCCC
>DATFES010000451.1:0-9398 GCA_035250945.1 Alphaproteobacteria bacterium
GATTCGCGCCCGCCGCCAATCGGGCGGCGCGTCGAGCCCGCCGAATTCGACCGTGCCGGCGACCCGCAATCCCATCTCCATCGGCGTCACGGCGAACTTTCCCTCCGCCGCCATCGCCGGCAAGCGCGGGATGACCTCGGGGTCCTTGATCGTCACGTGGTATCCGCGCTCGGTGTCGAGCGGAAGGCGGTCGCCCAGCGAGACCGCCAGCGGGCGCGACCACGCGCCGGCGGCGATCACGACATGGCTCGCCCGGCGATCGCCGGCATCGCTGCGCACCGCATCGACGCGGCCATTCGTGGTGACGAATCCCAGCGCCCGGGCGCGTTCGATCCGCCCGCCAGTGCGCACCACATATTCGGCCAGCGCCTGGACCATGCGCAGCGGGTTGCTGCAATGACCGTTCTCGGAGATGAGCCGACCGAGCACATAGTCGCGCGACAGCGCCGGTTCGAGTTGATGGAGCTCGTCGGCCGAAACGTCGAGCACTTCGACGCCGTTGGCGCGCCTGAGCTCCATCGCCGCGCCGTCCTTGTCGAAGCTCGCGCGGCTCTTGTAAACGTTGAGGTGGCCGATTCGATGCAGCACATCCTCGGCGCCGGCCGGCCGCAGCAACGTGCGATAGGCGTCGACCGACGGCGCCAAGAGGCCGCGCAGCGCTTTGGCCTGATGCTTCACCTTTTCGGGCGTTCCTGCGTTCACGAAACGCCAAAGCCACGGCAGCAGAAACGGCAGGTAGCGCCAGCGGATCGCGAGCGGCCCCAGCGGATCGAGCAACCAGCGCGGAACCTGCGGCAGCACGCCGGGCATCGCCACCGGAACCACCGATGACCCGTTTAATCCGCCGGCGTTGCCGAACGAGGCGCCCTCGCCGGGGCCGCCGGGGTCGAGGACGAGCACCTTGCGGCCGTCGCGCTGCAGGTAGCATGCGCAGGCGATTCCCACTGCGCCTGCGCCGATCACGACTACCGGCGCGTCGTCATCGGCGCGGATCGCGCTCATGTGAGATCCCATGACGCGCTAATTGTCATCGGCGCGCCAGCCGTAGCGTCGCACGCTCGCCCGACACGACAAGCTCGATCATGTCGCCGTCGGCGACCAATGCGGCCAGATCTCGCGCCGGCGCGCAGGCGATCGGAATGCCGGCGAGGATCGCCCCCTGGACGACGGACGGATCGGGCACCGAAACGGTGACCAACGCCAGCGGTGCGTTGCCGTGCTTGTGAAGCTGGTGCAAGAACCGCCACGCGCCTGCCGAGCCGCGCGTATAGGGGAATATCAGCACCGTTCCGCGCATCGACTTGCCGCGGACGCTCGGCAAATCGCCGACAATCGTGCCGCTCAGGATATCGACGTCGCCGAGGAACGATATCGCCTCGGCGGCCACCAATGCCGGCCCACGCGCGGTCCCTTCGACGATTCCGCGCATGGCGATTTCAAGTTCCGCCTGTATCACCGGCACGTGTCACACCTGCGCCGGCGCGCGCCGCGGCACGAAGCGGCCGGTAAGCGCCGTCTCGACCGCCTCCTCGGTGCCGGTCAGGAGCGTCGCGCATTGGATCATGTCGCGGACGTACTTGGCCTGCTTCGCCGAATCGATCACCACCGCCTTGATCGGCGGCGGCACCACGCCGAGCGCAGGATCGGGCGACACCGTGCGGGCAAGATGGCACGAGATCGGGCAGGTATCCGAAATGACCTTCGCGCCGGCGGCCTCGAGGTCGCGCACGATGCCGGCCTCCTCGGCGCTGCGGCGCACGCTGCGGCTGGTGCTGATCCACAATTCGTGACCGACGGCGACGCGCTTGCCCGACAACATTCGCGCGTAGTGCTTCATCTCTTCGAGCGAGGCGTGCGGGCATCCGAGATGAACGATGTCGAACTCGGCCGCCGGCGAGGGACAAAAATAGGCGTAGACCGCGTCGATCTCGGCGCGCGAAACGACGAGCGGTTCCGGCTGCTGCGCGCCGGCGAAGGCGTCGGCGAGCGAGGCAAACGGCGGCGTCACGCCGGGGACGATGAACATCGATACGCCGCCCGACGTCGCCAGTCCGGCGCCCAGCGCATCGAGCTCGTCGAGCGACGGCCGTCGCGCGAATCCGTCGAAGACGGGGACGCCGTCGCCGGCGATACGTCCGACGTGGAAGCCAAGCGCGCTGAAATCGCTGGTGCCGTCAAGGCGGGCGTCGCTTCGCACCAGCATCGTGCCGCGCCGGTTCTCGTCGAGATGATAGCCGAACATCGGATAGCGGCCGGCGATCGCCGCATAGACCGCGAAAAACCCGTCGCGGTTGCTCCGCGCGCCCAGGACCGAGTTGCAGAAGATCGTCACCGTCGATTCGATCGACGTCATGTGCGTGTTCCAGGTCGGCCAGTGTCCCGCCCAGTACGGCGTGCAGGTGAAGGCGCAGTTGCTGCCCATCTTGTGGTGCGCGCTCTCGGCGCGACGCTGGAGTCGCACCAGCTTTTCGGGCGCGCCGATTTGCCGCCAGTTGTTCATGTCGGTGTTGGCGACGTTGACCGACGCCGGCACCGCCATTGTCGCGCCCAGCGCCGCGAGGTCTTCGATCAGCTCGACATCGTCGAGATAGAGGGCCATGCCGGCGTGAATGTGCGCGTAACCGATCTCGACCATGCGCGGCGCATCGAAGGCGCGGCCGAGCTGGACCAACCCGGCCATGGCGCGCTGCTTCGCTTTGCCGTGGCGCCCGTCGAGCATCGCCTGTTCGTGATCGCTAAGCCGCATCCCTCGTGGCCGCCAGCCCCGAATTGGCCGGGAAGCGGCCCCTCTGCTAGATTTCCGACACGGATCATACGGGGGATCGGCGGACAAGTGAACGACGCCGGCAAACACGCACGGATGGCGCATGGCGGCAAAGCGGTCTATGGCGCCAGGCTCGGCATCCTGATGCTCGAAGCGCGCTTTCCGCGCATTCCCGGCGACATGGGAAACGCCGGCACCTGGCCGTTTCCGGTGCTTTACCGTGTCGTGCCAGGTGCTTCGCCCGAGCGTGTGGTGGTCGACGGCGCGCGGGGGCTTCTCAACGCCTTTCTCGACGCGGCGGCCGAACTGGCGGCGCTCGGCGCCGACGGCATCACGACGAATTGCGGGTTCCTTTCGCTCTATCAGGCCGATCTGGCGCGGCACGTCGGGGTTCCCGTGGCGACATCGAGCTTGATGCAGATCCCGTTCATCCAGTCGTTGTTGCCCCCCGGCAAGCGCGTCGGCGTGCTGACCATCAGCGCCAGGACATTGACGCCCGAACACCTCCGGGCAGCGGGCGTCGATGCCGGCGTTCCGGTCGTCGGAACCGACGGCGGACGCGAATTCAGCCGCGTCATCATAAACGACGAACCGACGATGGACGTCGCGAAGGCCGAGCAGGACATTTTCGACGCCGGCGACGAGCTGGTGCGCCGCCACGCCGACATCGGCGCCATCGTCCTCGAATGCACCAACATGGCGCCCTACGCGCGCGCGTTGTCGATGCGGCTGGCGCTACCGGTGTTCGACATCTACGGCTTCATGCTGTGGTTCCACGCCGGGCTATCGCCGCGCGATTTCGGCCCGCCGGCGGGAGGCGCGCAGCCCTGGCGGGAGCGCTGAATCCGCATGGCGACGCCGGGGCGCGTCACGCTTATCACCGGAGCGGGCAGCGGAATCGGCGCGGCGTTGGCCCGGCGCCTCGCCACTTCCGGCGTCGGACTGGTCCTTCATACCGGCAGTAATCGTGCACGGCTGGACAAAGTGGCGGACGAATGCCGCGCCCGCGGTGCCGACTGCGTCCTTGATGTCGGCGACCTGGCCGACGCCGCGACGGCGCCGCGTCTGGTCGCGGCCGCGACGCAGGCGTTCGGGCGCCTGGATGCGCTGGTCGCAAACGCCGGCTTCGCCGATCGCCGTGGGCTCGGCGAGCTCGACGATGCGGGCCTGATGCGCTCGCTCGAGGCGATCACCGGCGGGCTCTTTCGGTTGGCCACGGTAGCGCTGCCGATGCTCGAGCGCGCGAGCGGGGCGCGGATCGTCGCCGTCAGTTCGTTCCTTGCCCATGTCTTTCGTCTTGGCGGCGATTGGTTCGCCGCTTCGGCCGCCGCCAAGCTCGGGCTCGAGGGCCTGGCGCGATCGCTCGCGGCACAGCTCGCGCCCAAGGGCATCACCGTCAACTGCATTGTGCCGGGCTACATCCGCAAGGAGGAAGGAACGCCGACCTCGCTCGATCCGAAGCGTTGGCAGGCGGCCATCGAGCGCATACCGCTTGGCCGCCACGGGTCGCCCGACGAGGTCGCGGCGGCGATCGCGTTCCTGTTGGGCCCGGATGCGTCCTACATCACCGGCCAGTCGATTCATGTCGATGGCGGCCTGACGCTCTAGGGCCACGGCATACCCGAACGTTTGGGAGGTTCATGAAGGGGATGGCTGATTCCTCGCTCAAGGTGGGTCTCGCCGGCTTCGGCAATGTCGGACAAGACCTCGCCCGGCGATTGACCCATGGCGCGATCGCCGAAGCGCGTCTCGTGGCCGTCGCTGCGCGCGATCTCGTCAAGGCGCGCCAGAATGCGGCCGCCTTTTCGCCGCCGCCGGCGGTCGTCCCGCTCGCCGAGCTGCCGGCGATGTGCGACGTCGTGGTCGAATGCGCGACCGCCGAAAGCTTCGCCGAAATCGCGCGCGCCGTTCTCGCCGGCGGGAAGACGCTCGTCGCGGTCAGCGCCGGCGGCGTGCCAAGTTGCCCCGAGATGGTCGACCTTGCGCGCCGCCATGGCGGACGCGTGCGGATCGCATCGGGCGCGCTCCCCGGGCTCGACATCTTGCGTTGCGCCGCGGAGGGAAAGATCAATTCGGTCCACCTCAAATCGCGCATCAAGCCGGGATCGATGGCGCACGAAAAATACGTGCTCGATCGCGGCCATGACTTCGCCAAAAATCCGCCCGCCGTGCCGGTCAAGGTGTTCGAAGGCTCGGCCGGCGAGGCCGCCGCGGCATTTCCGCGCCATTTCAACGTCGCCGTCGCGCTCAGCCTCGGCGGAATCGGCTTCGAGCGCACCACGGTCGAGGTCTGGGTCGATCCCGATATTCCGGGAGCGATCCACCAGGTCGAGGTCGACGCCGAGGATATCGGGCTCACCATGCAGAGCCGCAACCGGCCATCGGCCAATCCGCGCACCAGCCGGATCGTCGCGCCGAGTATCATCGCCGCGCTCAGGGCGATGGTTGCGCCGGTCGTCGTCGGGAGCTGACCCACGCGGATACTGGGGGCGAAGATTGACAAGCGGCGAGGGGAGGGATTTGCTGCGCTCTAGCGATCGCGGGAGGCGGGGGCGCTATTGATCGCGCGTAAGCCACATTTGCGTTCCGATCGCCCTCCGGCCGTTCGGTCCATATCGAAGCGGAAACCAGGGAGAGGGAGTCATGGGCAAAGCATTCGCAGGACTTGCGTTTGCCGTCGGCGTGTCGCTGGCGGCGTCGACCGCGGCGAGCGCGCAGACGGTCGAGTGGGTGGCGGGCCAGCTCGGCGGCGGCTGGTATGTGATGTCGACCGGCATGGCGAAGCTGGTCCAGGACAAGAACCCCGGCCTCAACGTTCGTGTCGTGCCGGGCGGCGGAACCGCCAATCCTTCGAAGATCGAACAAGGCCAGAGCCAGCTCGGCATGGGCCTCGATATCTTCGCCAAGGCGGCGCGCGACGGCGTCGGGATCTATCAGGGCAAGCCCCATGCCAAGGTGATGATGATCGGCCAGAGTTTCTCCGATAACTACCTGCATGTGATGCGCGCCGAGGGCGCCAATCTCGGCTTCGCCGACCTTTTCAAGACGCCCAACATCAAGATCGGCGTCACCAAGGCGGGTTCCTCCGACGAGATGACGTTCCGCTTCGTGCAAGACTATTACGGAACGTCGTACGACAAGATGCGGGGAAGCGGCGTGCGAATCGTCCAGGGCGACTATAACGAGCTCGCCTCGGCATGGAAGGATCGCCACGTCGACTACATGTTCATCGTGCTGGGCATCCCCGGCGCCGCGGTGATCGACATGTCGCAGGGCCGCAAGGGCGAGCTGATGGCGTGGCCGAGCGATCTCGTCGAAGCGTTCTCGAAGAAATACGGCTACTCCAAGGGCGCATTCCCGGCGACGACCTACCCGACGCTGCAGAAGGGGCCGGTCAACACCATTATCATGGCGACGACACTGATGGTGTCCTCCGACCTCAGCGACGAAGTCGTCTACAAGGTCACCAAGACGCTGTGCGAAAACCAGGCCGATCTGCCGAAGATCCACGCCAGCATGGATGTATTCGACTGCAAGAAAGCGGTCGACACCCGGCCGGTGCCGGTCCATCCCGGCGCGCTCAAGTACTATAAGGAGCGCGGCATCGCCAGCTGACAACATGCATCGCGATGGCCCGGGACGGCGTCTGGTCGCTCCTCCCGGGCCGTAGCGTTTCCTACATTCTACGGCCTACCTTGACGCCATGCGCCAATTGACCGGCTGGACCGGGGCGGCGATCGCGATTTGGGCGGCCGGAACAACGCTGTTCCATCTCTATACGGCGGCGTTCGGTTTCATCGAGCCGCGCGAGATGCGCTCGATCCATCTGCTGCTGTTGGTTCCCATCGCGTTCATGCTGTATCCGGCGCGGCCAGGAAGATCGCCGGCCGATCGTCCGTCGGTTGTCGACTGGCTGCTGGCGGCGCTCGCCATCCCGCCCAATCTCTATTCCTACCTCGAGGCCAACCGGATCAACCTGCGCTTCGAGAACGTGACGCCGCTCGAAACGCCCGAGCTGGTCTTCGGCGCCATACTGACCGCCCTCATCGTCGAGGCGCTGCGCCGCGCGGTGACGCCAGTTCTAGCCGGGCTTCTCGGGCTTGGAGTCATCTATCTCTTCGTCAGCGAATACATGCCGGGCATCCTTTACTACCGCAACATGCCGCCCTCGGAGATCATCGAGACGATGTTCCTGCTCAACGGCATGGGCATCTACGGGTCGATCACGGGCATCTCGGCGACGATGGTGTCGATATTCATCGCCTTCGGCGCCATGGTCGAGGTGAGCGGCCTCGGCAGGTTCTTTCACAACCTCGGCACCAAGGTCGCCGGACGCCAGTCGGGCGGACCGGCGAAAGTCGAGGTGCTGTCCTCGGCGCTGTTCGGAACCATCAGCGGCTCATCGACGGCCAACGTCTTCGCCACCGGCTCGTTCACCATCCCGGCGATGATCCGGCTGGGTTACAAGCGGCATTTCGCCGGCGGCGTCGAGGCGTCGGCGAGCGTCGGCGGTCAGATCATGCCGCCGGTGATGGGCGCCGGCGCCTTCGTCATGGCCGAGATCACCAACATTCCCTACTCGCAAATCGTCATCGCCGCCATTCTCGGGTCGCTGCTGTACTTCGCGATGATTCTCGTCAGCGTCCATTTCGAGGCGAAGCACCTGCGCCTGCAAGGATGCGACCCCAGCGAAATCCCGGGCTGGCGCGAAGTGCTCCGCGACGTCCATCTGCTGATTCCGGTCTTCGTCCTGATGATTCTTCTCTTTGAGAACTATTCGCCGCACTACGCGGCGTTCTGGTCCATCGTCACGACGTTCGTCGTCTCGTGGCTGCGCAAGGACACGCGCATCGGACCGCGGCTCGCTTTCAAGATATTCGCCAACGCCGGGCGAAACATGACCATCGTCGCCTTGGCGTGCGCCGGCGCCAGCATGTTCGTCGCTTGCCTGACCGTGACCGGCCTGGTGATATCGATCTCCAACATCATCACCTCGGTGTCGCAAGGAAACATCCTGATCGCCGGCGCGATGCTGATGGTCACGACGCTGATCCTCGGTATGGGCGTACCGACGACCGCCGCGTACGTGATCGGCGCCTCGGTCGGCGCGCCGACGCTGCTGGCGATGGGCGTTCCGACGCTCTCAGCGCACATGTTTGTCTTTTATTTTTCGATCCTCGCCGATGCGACGCCGCCGGTCTCGGTCGCCTCCTACGCCGCGGCTTCGATCGCCCGCGCCGATCCCATGCGCACCGGCCTGGTGGCCTTCCGGCTCGCCATCGCCGGGTTCGTCGTCGGCTTCAGCTACCTTTATACGCCGGCGCTGCTGATGCGAGGAGCGCCGTTCGACATCGTGGCGGAGGTGGCGGTGAATTTCCTTGGCCTGACGCTGTTGGCTTCGGCGCTCGCCGGCTATTTCCGCGGCGATCTCGCGATCCCGTGGCGCGTCGTGATCGGGCTGTCGGGACTGCTTCTTGTCCTCTACGAGCAAGGTTCGGTGCCGCTGCGCATCGCCGCCGAATGCGCCGTAATCGCCGCGCTGGTCGCACTACCGCAATGGTTCGCGCCGGCCGAGCGCGCCGCGCCGGCGACGCGCGGTGCCGAGGACTGAGCATGAATCTTGAAGCGGCGAATCAAGGCGCGCTCCTCGACCGAAAATTGCGGATAACCGCGCTGACGGTCTTCGTTGTGCGCTGGCCGCTCAAAATGAAGCGCCGTCACGGCGTCGGCGACATCGACCGCACGATGCCTGGCGTGATCGTGAGGATCGTCACCGACGCCGGAATCGTCGGGTGGGGCGAGGCGGCGCCGTGGGCGGTGTTCACCGGCACCGCCGAGGGGAACGCGCAGGCGATCCATGTCTACTTCCGTCCCCTGCTGATCGGCGCCGATCCGGGGAGCGTGACGGCGATCATGGAGGCGCTCGATCACGCCGTGGTCGGCCATGGCGAAGCGAAGGCGGCGATAGAGATGGCGCTGTTCGACATTCTTGGCCAACGCCTCGGCGCGCCGATCCACGCCCTGCTTGGCGGGGCGGTGCGCGATGAAGTGCCGCTAAGCGTCTCGATCGCCAACCCGGATTTCGACGAGGATATGGCGCTGGCGCGGCGGCTTGCGGGCGAAGGCGTCGGCATCTTCAAGGTCAAGACGGGGTTTCTGGACCATGCGCAGGACCTCCATCGCATGGAACGGCTCCGCGCCGAGCTCCCCGGCCACATCGACCTCCGCATCGACTACAACCAAGGGCTCGCGCCTTGGGACGCGCTTGCGAAGCTTCGCGACATGGAACGGTTTGGCCCAACCTTCATCGAGCAGCCGGTGCCGCGCGACCAGCGCGCCGCCATGGGCGAAATCGCCCGCGCGCTCGACACGCCGATCATGGCCGATGAGAGCGTGTTCAGCCCCCATGAAGCGATCGAGCTCGTACGCGATCGTTACGCCGATCTCGTCAGCGTCAAGATCATGAAATGCGGCGGCATCCTCAAGGCGCGCGAGATCGCCGCGATCGCCGGCGCCGCGGGCATCGCCGGATACGGCGGCACGATGTTCGAGGGAGGCATCGCCATCGCCGCCGGATTGCATATGGTCGCGGCGACGCCCAACGTCTCGCTGGGCGCCGAGTTCTACACCTCGA
>DATFES010000483.1:0-3795 GCA_035250945.1 Alphaproteobacteria bacterium
TTCCCCGGCCCACCGGCGGCTTCGTCTCGCTCGTTGCGGCGCTCGTCTTGCTCCTCGCGTCCGACGCGTGGGGCCAACAGCCTCGAATGGGCCCTGGGCCGGGAATGGGCTCGGGCATGGGTGCGCCGATGGAGCGCGGGATGGGCGCGGATGCCGGGATGACTCCCGGCCGCGGAATGCGAATGACGGCGGTCGATCTCAATTACGACGGGTTCGTCAGCGCCGACGAGGCGGCGGCTTGGCACGAGCAGGTATTTCTTGTTTTCGATGTCGACGAAGACGACGCACTGTCGCGCGACGAATACCTCGCGCAACACATGGGACGCGCTCCGGGTCAGGGCCCGCGGGCGGCCGAACGCGGCAAGGCACGCGTCGAGACCTTCGATGGCATGGACATGGACCGCGATGGCAAAGTTCCGCTCGAGGAGTTTCTCGCCTGGCACGCCGAGCGGTTCAAGAGCGCCGACAAGGACGGGGACGGCAAGGTCAGCGTCTGGGAGTTTCGCGCCACCCGCCGCTGGTGACACGCAACCCGGCGCAGCGACGTCACCAGATCGCAAGAGCGCCTAGACCCGCCGCCAGCATTGCGCAAAGCGCCGCCGCGGCGGGACGGCCCGCCGAGGCGGGGCTCATCGTTATGGCAAGCAACGCTTTGACCGCCGTGTTGACGGACGCCGCGATGACCAAGCTTGTGACCGCAACATCACGCGGTAAGTGGCCCAACGACTGTTGCGCCACCGACACCGTGATCGCGTCGACGTCGGCCAGTCCCGACGCGGCCGAGAGCAGGTAAAGACCCGTTGCGCCGAACGTCAGTCTGGTCGCCTCGGCGGCCAACGTAATCAGGGCAAGAAACGCCGCGAACGCAATGGCGATCTGAAGATCGAGAGGATTGCGCTGTCCGGTGATCACCGCGACGTGCTGATCAAGCGAACGACGGCGCCAAAGCCAGATCGCCGCGCCGACTCCGACGACAAGCATGGCGACGAAGGGCGGCGCGAGATCGACCAGTAGCGGCGGATGGATTACGGCGGCCAGCACGACGATTCGTACGACCATCGTGGCGCTCGCGGCGACGATGCCCGAGGCTACCGCGGCATGCAGCGAGGCATCCAAATCGCGCGATAGGCGAACAAGCGCCATTGTCGTCGCGGTCGACGAAGCAAGGCCGCCGCACAGGCCGGTGACCAGCGCTCCGGCGCGGGAGCCGAGCAGCTTGACCAGCACGTACCCGACGAATGACACGACGGCCACGACGACCGCCATCAGCCAAACCCGATAGGGATTGAGCGCGTCGAACGGGCCGTATCCTTGATCGGGCAGCAATGGCAGGATGACCGCCGAGATCAAGACGAGCTGCAGTGCGGCGAACAGCTCTTGCTGATTCATCTTCTGCAGCCACCGGTGCAGCGTCGGCTTCAGTCCGAGTAGGAACGCCGAGCCGACCGATCCGGCGGTCGCCGCCACCATGTGGCCCAGGCCGGCGAGAACGCCGAGCGCGAATGTCACGATCGCGGCGACCTCGGTTGTCATGCCGACATCCTGGTGCGGGCGTTGGGTGAAGCGGACCACCAAGAACAGCCCGGCGAAGCCAAGCGTCATGGCGGCGGCGATCCCGACGCTGAACTCGCGACCGATCAGCGCAACGAGCCCGCCGCCGAAGCCGATCAGCGCGAAGGTGCGAATGCCGGCGACACGGCTGCCCTCGGGAGCGTTGCGGTCGCTCCAGCCTCGCTCCAAGCCGATCACCAGTCCGACGGCGAGCGCGACGGCCAGATGATGCAGGATGTCGATTTCGGCCACCTCTTCGCCCCATCGCAGTCCACGAACGGTCGGCGGGTCCGAACCCACGACGATCAATCGGTGCTTGTCTTCGCGGAACCGACATTGACGCAAGTCAATCGCGCGCGCGAGCGGTGTCGATGCTCACCCCGATTTGTTCCGTCGTTTGCCGCCGAATTGATCTAGAGCAAAGCGTTTCCAGGCCGTTCGCGGCAGTTTACGACCATAGAGTCAGCTCGGAGCGGCGGTCATGCCCGACATTAGCCCGGAAACGGTGTGTTTTCTCATCACGAAGGCGCGGGCCTTCGACGTCAAGGAAGGAGAAGTCGATCCCGGCGAATCGTCCAACGCCTCGGACGAGGATTTTCGCCAGGTCCTCGGCGGATTTCACGGCGATCCGGTAAGCGATGAGCTGCGCAGCTTCATCGACTCCCTCGACGAGGACGAGCAGGTCGATCTCGTGGCCCTTGCGTGGACGGGCCGCGGCGATTTCGACGCCGCGCAATGGAAAGAAGCGGTCACGCTCGCCCGCTCGCGGCGGACCGGTAGCACTGCCGGCTATCTTCTCGGCATCCCCTTGCTCGGCGATTACTTGGAGGAAGGTCTCGCTGCTTTCGGACTGTCGTGCGAGGAGTTCGACAAAAAGCATCTGTAGTTCGGCGCCGATCCAAGCTTCCAATGGCGCCATGGTCGCGGGTTTAGCGGATCGTCGTTCCCGTTACGGCCCAGGCGCGGGCATGAAGCACGAATGAACCGTCGAGCCTGATGTCGCGGATTTCGCTACGAAGCGCCCGCGCAAGGTCGCCTCCCGTCGCATCGTCCAGGTCCCGTGCAAATACCGATGTCGGCGTACCTCCGCCGAGGAACGGCCGCCAAAAATCGTCGAACGAGGCAAATTCCATCGAAATCTCAAGACCCGATGCCCGCACCTCGTCGAGGCCGGCGGCCATCCACAGCGCGGTCAACTCATCGCGACCCGGATGGTATGGCGACCTCGCGGCCCGTCGCTCGGCGACCGCCCGCGGCGCCACGGCTTCCGCCGCGCGCCAGAACAGCGACAGCATCGGCATGCGGTGCCGAAAGTCCCAAAGGCACGTCGACACCGAACCGCCACGCCGCACCAGTCGCGCCATTTCGTCGACAGCCCAACGTGGATCGGCGACATCCTGCAGGATAAGTAGCCCCAGCGCCGCGTCGAACGTTTGGTCCGCAAAGGGAAGCGCTTCCGCCGCGCCGACCTCGAAGCGGGCGCGGGAATCGCGCGTCCTACGCTGCGCGAACGATACGTATTGCGCGACGGGATCGACTGCGACGACGCTGTGCGCCGCGTCCGCCGCCAGCAGGGCGCGCGCGTCAAACTTCCCGTTCCGCAGCCTACGTCGACGGCATCCAGCCGGTTGCCGGCGCACGCAAAGCGCACGAATGGCGACGCCAAGCGGGCGCTCCAGCGACCCATGAACTGCTCATAGGCTTCAGGATTGGAATACATCGCCGTCGAGCCGCATCCTATCGCCGATCGCGGCGGCCGGCGCCGCGCGGCCGCTTGCTGGGGTCCAGCCGACCGGCATCGCGTGGTGTGCATCCGCTGCGGCGCCGGTCGACCGCGACGTCGAACGTTTAACCGGCGTGTGCCGTGGGTTGCGGAACGATACGAAGATAAGGCTTGGGCGCCTTCCAACCCGATGGATACACCTTTCGCGCCTCCTCGTCGGAGACCGACCCGGCGATGATCACGTCCTCGCCCTGCTTCCAGTTGACCGGCGTGGCGACCTTATGCTTGGCGGTGAGCTGGAGCGAATCGACGACGCGCAGCACTTCGTCGAAATTGCGGCCGGTCGTCATCGGATAGACCAGGATCAGCTTCACCTTCTTGTCCGGCCCGATGACGAACACGTTGCGGACCGTCTGATTGTCCGCCGCCGTGCGCTTGGTCGGATCGCCGGAGGTCGCGGCGGGGAGCATTCCGTAGAGCATCGCGACTTTGAAGTCGGTATCGGCGATGATCGGGTAATT
>DATFES010000400.1:0-12887 GCA_035250945.1 Alphaproteobacteria bacterium
GTAGACGATCGCAATGTCGAGGAACTCCGGCCGCCCGGTCAGAAAGCCGAAAACCGCAAGCAACAGGACCGCGCCGGTGCCGACCGAATTGGCGGCGAGCGCGCGATCGAACACCGTCGGTCCCCGCAAGGCGCGAAAAACGGCGAGCGCCAACGTCACGAGCAGCGCCAGGGCGGCTGCGACGAACATCAGCGTGCGCCCTCGAATCGGCTGACGCGGCGGTCCATGTCCCCGGCCGCCAGGCCGTCCGCCGCGGCGCGCGTCAACGCGTGCACGAGAATTTCGCCGTCATCCGCCTCGACCGAAATGGTGCCGGGCGTCAGCGTGATCGAGTTGGCGTAGGTGACGATGCCGACCGAGGTGCGCTGCGAAGTTTTGACGCGGATCATCGTCGGACTGATCGGCAGCCTCGGATGGACGATGATCTTCGCCACGTCCCATGCCGCCTTGACGATCTCCCACATCAGCCACGGCCAATACGTGGCGGCGGCCCAGCCGAGATCGACTGGCTGACCCTCGCGGTCGATGACCCCCATGCGGCGGGTCAACAGAACGACGGCGACGGCCGAAATCAGGCCGGCGGCGAGAAGCGGCAGGGTGAAGAAGCCCGATAGGAGCAACCAGAACCCGTACAGAACGACGACGGCGCTGATGGTGTAGATCAAACCTCGCTCCTCCCACTTCGCGCCGGTCGGGCAAGGCTACCCTTGGCACGGCCACGGGCAAATTGCCACGTCGTTTCCGGCCTTTCAACAACGGACGATGCGGTAGAATCGCGAGACTATTGCGCCGCGAGGAAGTGAAAAGCGAGACCGACCGCCGCGCCGGCGGCGACGTACCAGTGAATCGCGATGTTGAAGCGCAGCATCGCCAACAGCGCCGCCAGCGCCAGGGCGATCGACGCCCAATCGACGCCTTCCGCGGGCAAGAAAACCTCGCGGGCGAGGAACACGCCGAGATTGAGAATGACCCCGACGACGGCGGCGGTTATGGCGCCCAGGGCCGAGCCCAGCGCCGGCCGGTCGCCAAGCCCGGCGATGTAGGGGGCGCCGGCGAGAATGAACATGAACGACGGCAAGAACGTCACGTAGGTGGTGAGCGTCGCGCCGATGATCGCCGACGCCGCCTGCGGCAGCCCGTCGGGATGGTTCCAGCCGGCGAAGAAACCGACATACTGCAAGACGAGAATGAGGGGTCCAGGCGTCGTCTCGGCAAGCGCCAGGCCGTTCAGCATCTCGCCCGGCGCGAGCCAAGCATAGGTTCGCACCGCCTCCTCGGCGACGTACGGCAGCACGGCGTAGGCCCCGCCGAAGGTGACGAACGCCGCCTTGGTGAAGAGCTCGGCGATGCCAAGAAACGGCCTTGCGCCAAACAGCGCGATAGTCAACCCGACCGGGACGATCCACAACACGACGAACACCGAGACCAGGATCGTCAATCGCTTCATGGCGCTCGCGGGCGGCGTCGCGGCATCGCTATCGTCGCCATTCTTTGGCCCGTGGCCGACGGTGGCGAATGGCGAATGGCCGCGGCGTCCAGCGAGCCAGCCGATGGCGCCGGCGGCGATGACGATCCAGGGAAAATCGACCCCGGCGGCAAAAATCCCAAGAAAGGCGGCGATCGCCAGCGCCACCGATTGCCAATTCTTGAGCGTGCGCCGGCCGATTCGCCAGACGGCGTGGGCGATGATCGCGATCACCACCGGCTTCAGCCCGTAAAAGATCGCGCCGACAACCGGAGTGTCGCCTTTGGCGGCGGCGATCCACGACAAAACGAGCAACACGAGCGCGCCCGGCACGACGAAAAGCGTTCCGGCCGCCACCGCGCCGAGAACCCCGTGCAACCGCCAGCCGATATAGGACGCAAGCTGCGTCGCCTCGGGGCCGGGAAGCAGCGTGCAGAAATTGAGGCCGAGCAGGAACGAGCGCTGGTCGATCCACTGGCGGCGATCGACCAGCTCATGCTGCATGATGGCGATCTGGCCGGCCGGACCGCCGAAACTTATGCAGCCAAGCTTGAGCCAAAATCGCAATGCTTCGCCGAGGCTGGGTCGGGGCTCGAGATATGTGTTGCTGGCGTCGGGCACGGCGGAGCTTTCTTGAGTTCGAGGTGGGTTCAATTCTTGGCGCGGCCGGCGCGCGAAACCGGCGGCTGGCGGCGAAAGAACTCGTAGAGATCGTCAAGCACGGCGGCGCCGCGTTCAAGCCGGATCATGTCGTCCTTGTGCGCGAGCGACGCTCCGCTGAGGACGTTCTCGAGCCCGACCGCTTCGGGGCGCGCATATTTGGCGTCCTTGAGATCGAGATCGTGGACGATCTCGCCGATCGCCTGCAGGGCCGGATCGGCGAGGCCGGCGCGCTCGAGCAGCACTTCAAAGGTGCAACGGTCGCCTTCGTGGGTGAATTCGGCTTCGAACATGTCGAAGCGCTGCTCGCCCTCGGCCGGGCGATACGCCTTGCCATCGACGAACTTGAAACGCGCGCCTCGATCGATGAATCGGCGGATCAGCCAAGCGCTGGCGATCCGGTCGACGTGAATTCCGGCCCGCGTCACCCACGTCGCGCTCTGCGGCATGCCCGCCCGATGCGCGCCGTGGGCCGCCAGGCGGCCGCGCGCGTCGCTGGGGCGCAACCGACGCTCGAGCGCCGCGACTTCGACTTCGGCGACGTTGTGCGCGGGCGCGGAGAAAAAATCGATCGCCTCGGCCTCGCGCAGGCGGCGTTTGAGCCGCGTGATCTGGCCGTCGATAGCGCCGACGGCGTCGGGATCGGGGAGGGCATCCTTGGGCAATGACGCGGCCAAATTTCGCGACTCTTCGACGATCGCTTCGTATTCGGCGGTGCGTGCGGCGACGAACAGGCCGCGGACCTGTTCGTCGCTGAGCCCATCGATCAGGCGGGCGGCGCAGATCGTGGCGTCGCCGCCATCGGCGACGATTTCACGTCGCACCCATTGGAAATCCTCGGTCGCCTGGTCGTTCGCCGGCAGCGCATAGACCGAGTTCTTCAGCGGAACCGCGCCGAGTTTCTGCAGCCGTCGCCAGATTTTGACCCGAAGATACGCGGGCTTCGGCGGAATCTGATGGATGAGCAGCAGCCAGCCGGGCGCCTCGCCGCCGTCCGTGTCCGGCGGCGCCGCGGTCCGTGATTCAGTTTTTCGGCGGCCAGCCATGCGCTTCGTCCTGCCTCGATCGGCACCATGCATAAAGCGCATCGTACATCACCAGCCCGTGCCGCAGCATTTCATGATCGTCTTGAAAGACCGCCGACAATCCGAGCGAAATGGCAAGCAAGCCGGGCGATTGCGGCGCCAGATCGAGTCGCGACGTATCGGCGCCGCGGATGATGATCGCCATGTGGGTCAGCGCGTCGTCGTCGAGCCGGTATTTCTTGAGGAAGGCGTCGAAGCTGCACAGCGGTCCGTCGTGCGACAGCTCGACGCCGGGAATGTCGTAGGGCGTGGCTCCGGTGCGTTTCGCCTCGGCGAGGACCATATCGGATTCGACGAACAGAAACTCGGGCGCCTGGTCGATGAATCGGTCGATCAGCCAAGGGCACGCAATGCGATCGATCTTGGGCCGTTCGCGGGTAATCCATTTCATGGCTGGTATTCCTTGCTGTGCGTTGGTTTCACTTCGAAGCGATACGGGGCATGGTGGGGCCGGCCAGCGCGCGCCAGGCGGTGATGCCGCCGGCTAGGTGGCGCGCGTCAACGCCGCGGGCTCGCAACGCTAGGGTTACGTCCTGGCTGACGTTGTGGCCGTAGACGCAATAAACGACCACCGGTCGATCCTTCGGCAACGAATCGGCCCACCGCTCGACGCTCTCGGGCTCGCGCCATTCGGCGCCGCGGATCATCTCGGTATCGGCCCCATGCGCCTGTCGCCGCCGGACGTCGAGCAGCAGCAAGTCGCGCCCTATGCGTTCGGCTTCGCCGCGAAGCTCTTCGGGGGTGATCGCCGTGGCGTCTTCGTTGGCCGCCACGCGGCCAGCCGCCTGCTCGAAGCGGTGCGCCACGGCGGGCCAATCGATATTGCGCATGAACGCCTCGACATAGACCTCGGCGCGAGCGCCGAAGTCGATGTGGTAGGCGTGTTCATACATGTCGAGGGCTAGGATCGGCGCGCCATCGGCGAGCGAATGGCCGTGATCCGATGCCCACTGGTTGATCAACCGCCCGTCGCGCCGCGAACGACACAGAACGACCCAGCCCGAGCCACCGGCAAGCGCCTTGCCCATCGACGTGAATTCGGCGCGCCAACGTTCGACGCTGCCGAAGTCCCGCTCGAGCGCCCGGGCGATCTCGCCAGTAGGCGCACCGGACCCGCCGAGGCTGTCGAAGTAAACTTCGTGGAGCAGCGCCGAATTGGCCGCCATCAGCTCCTCGCGCTTAAGGCCGTTGATCACGAAGCCTGGCGCCGTGGCGAAATCGAGCCGCGCCAGCTCGGCGGCGAGCGCGTTCAACCGCCGCACCGCGCCGCCGTAATTGTTGACGTAATGACTGACGATCAACCGTTCCGACAATCCGTCGAGTTCGGCCGGCGTCACTTCGAGCGGGCGGATTTCGTGTCGCATCGGCACACCCTCTCCTGGTTGGTCCGTATCGTTTATCGATACAGTAGTTTCATATCATGCTCCAGAAATTGAATCAAGTGCATCATTTTACTGATACGGATTATATGAACTGGAGAGGGCGGGCGCGCCAAAACGCCTTCGTCTCGCCTCGCTTGAGACGAGAATCCAGGCGTTAAATCAAAAAGTTATTGGCTGATTAGCGGAAGCGGACGCGAATGATCTCGTAGGCCTTCGACCCGCGCGGGGTCGTCACCTCGATGTTGTCCCCGGTCTGCTTGCCGATCAACGCGCGGGCCAGCGGCGAGGTGATCGAAAGCTTGCCGCTTTCGACCGCCGCCTCCTCGGCGCCGACGATCTGGTACGTCGCCTTCTCGTCGGTATCGACGTCGGCAAGCGTCACCTTGGCGCCGAACTTGATCACCTTGCCCGACAGCTTCGAGACATCGATGACCTCGGCGCGGGCGATCTTGTCCTCGAGTTCGGCGACCCGCCCCTCGATGAAACTCTGCCGTTCGCGCGCGGCGTGATATTCGGCATTTTCCGATAGGTCGCCGTGATCGCGCGCCTCGGCGATCGACCGGATGACCGCCGGCCGCTCGATCGTCTTGAGGTGCTTTAGTTCCGCCTCGAGGCGCTCATAGCCGGGGCGGGTCATGGGTATCCGATCCATTGCCAACAACCTTCTACTTCCGGATCAGGGCCCAAGTCGCCAGGGGCACCAACCCGACTCTTGCTGCCTGCCGTGACATGAAAATTCAGAACAACGCCCTAAAATACGACTGCAATGGAGCGACTTCAAGGCTGCCCGACCGGAGCGCCCGTATCGCCTCGACCGAGGCGCGAATGCCGGCCACCGTCGTATAGTAGGGAATATTTCCTAGTAATGCCGTCTCGCGCAGACTGAAGCTGTCGGCGACGGCCTGCGCTCCCTCGCTCGTGTTGAAGACGAGTTGGACGCCGCCGTTCTTCATGGCATCGACGATGTGCGGCCTTCCCTCGAGCACCTTGTTGACGACCGAGACCTCGAGACCCGACTGCCGCAAAAACTCGGCCGTTCCTCGGGTCGCGAGCAGCTTGAAGCCCATCTCGACCAGCCGGCGCGACGGGGTGGCCATCGCCTCCTTGTCGCGGTCCTTGACCGAGACGAACACGGTGCCGGTAAGCGGCAGATTGGAGTTGGCGCCGAGCTGCGCCTTGGCGAAGGCATGGGCGAAGTCCGTGTCGAGTCCCATCACCTCGCCGGTCGATTTCATCTCCGGTCCGAGGATGACGTCGGTGCCGGGAAAGCGGGCGAAGGGGAATACCGCCTCCTTGACCGCGACATGGCGCGGTTCGCTCGCCGCCAACGCGAAGGTGGCGAGCGACTCGCCCGCCATGACGCGGGCGGCGATCTTGGCGATCGGCACCCCTGTCGCCTTGGCGACAAAAGGCACCGTGCGCGACGCGCGCGGATTGACCTCGAGAATGTAAACCTCGCCGTTCTTGATCGCGTATTGGGCGTTCATCAGGCCGACGACATCGAGCCCGCGGGCGAGCCGCTCGGTCTGCCGGGCGATCTCCTCGATGGTGGCCCGCGCCAGCGAATATGGCGGTAGCGAGCACGCCGAATCGCCCGAGTGAATCCCGGCCTCCTCGATATGCTCCATGATGCCCGCGACGTGCACGCTCTCGCGGTCGGCGACGGCGTCGACGTCGACCTCGATCGCGTCTTGAAGATAGGAATCGATCAACACCGGGTTCTTGCCGGAGACGCGGACCGCTTCGGAGATATAGGCCCGCAACGCCTCGACATCGTGGACGATCTTCATCGCCCGGCCGCCGAGCACGTACGACGGCCGGAGCAGCACCGGATAGCCGATCGCCCCCGCGACGCGCTCGGCTTCGGCGAGCGAGAACGCGGTTCCGTTGGCCGGCTGTTTCAAGCCGAGCCGCGCCAGTAGATCCTGGAAGCGGTAACGATCCTCGGCGATGTCGATGGCGTCCGGGGAAGTGCCAAGAATGGGAATATCCGCTTCGTGCAACGCGCCGGCGAGCTTCAGCGGCGTCTGGCCTCCGAATTGCACGATGACGCCGGCGACCCTGCCCTTCGATTGTTCGCGCCGCACGATTTCGATCACGTCTTCGGCGGTCAGCGGCTCGAAATACAGCCGGTCGGACGTATCGTAGTCGGTCGACACGGTCTCGGGATTGCAATTGATCATGATGGTTTCTAAACCGGCTTCGCGCAGCGCATAGACGGCGTGCACGCAGCAATAGTCGAATTCGATTCCCTGCCCGATACGGTTGGGTCCGCCGCCGAGTATGATCACCTTGTCGCGGGCGGTGGCGTCGTCCTCGCTCTCGGGCGCCGTCAGCCCGTCGCCTTCGTAGGTCGAGTACATGTAAGGGGTGAGCGAGGCGAACTCGGCGGCGCATGTATCGATGCGCTTGTAGACCGGACGCACGCCATTGGCACGTCGACGTTCGGCCACCTCTGTCTCGCTCGAGCCGGCGAGCTCTCCGAGCCGTGCGTCGCTGAATCCCATCTTCTTCAGCCGTATCCAGCCCGGCCCATCGCCCGGAAGCCCTTTTGCCCGCACCGCGTCTTCGGCCCGGACGATGGCCTCGATCCGCTCGACGAACCATTTGTCGTAACGGCACGCCGCCTGGATTTCCGCCACGCTCAACCCGAACCGCAGCGCCTGGGCGATGACCAGGATGCGATCGGGGGTCGGGCGGGCCAGCGCAGCGCGGATTGCGTCTTTGTTGGCGCCCCCCGCGGCGTCGGCGATGTCGATCTCGTCGAGGCCGGTAAGACCGGTCTCGAGCGATCGCAACGCTTTCTGCAGCGACTCCTCGAACGTGCGGCCGATCGCCATCGCCTCGCCGACCGATTTCATCGCCGTCGTCAACAGCGCCGGAGTGCCGGGAAACTTTTCGAAGGTGAAGCGCGGCATCTTGGTGACGACATAGTCGATCGTCGGTTCGAACGAGGCCGGCGTGACGCCGGTGATGTCGTTAGCCAACTCGTCGAGCGTGTAGCCGACGGCAAGCCGCGCCGCGACCTTGGCGATCGGAAATCCGGTCGCTTTCGAGGCCAGCGCCGAGCTTCGCGAAACGCGCGGGTTCATTTCGATGACGACCAGTCGGCCGGTCTCGGGATCGACCGCGAATTGAACGTTCGAGCCTCCGGTATCGACGCCGATCTCGCGCAGGCACGCGATCGACGCGTCGCGCATGATCTGAAATTCCTTGTCGGTGAGCGTCAGCGCCGGCGCCACCGTGATGCTGTCGCCGGTGTGGATCCCCATCGGATCGACGTTCTCGATCGAGCAGACGATGATGCAATTGTCGGCGCGGTCGCGCACGACCTCCATCTCATACTCCTTCCAGCCGAGCACGGACTCCTCGACCAGCACCGATCCGACCGGCGAGGTGCGCAGTCCGAAGGTGACCACGTTCTCGTATTCCTCGAGGTTGTAGGCGACGCCGCCACCGGTGCCTCCCAGCGTAAAGGATGGCCGGATGATCGCCGGCAAGCCGACGAAATCGAGCGCCATGCGCGCCTCGGCGATGCTGGTGACAAGCCTTGATCGCGGGCATTCGAGGCCGATGCGCTCCATCGCCTCACGGAACAACAGACGGTCCTCGGCCTTGGCGATCGCCTCGCGCGTTGCGCCGATCAGCTCGACGCCATGACGGTCAAGCACGCCTTGATCGGCGAGGCGCATCGCCGTGTTGAGCGCGGTTTGTCCACCCATCGTCGCCAACAGGGCATCGGGCCGCTCCTTGGCGATGATTTTGCCGACGATCTCGGGCGTGATGGGTTCGACATAGGTGGCATCGGCGAGGCCCGGGTCGGTCATGATCGTCGCGGGGTTCGAATTGACGAGGATGATCCGGTAGCCCTCCGCACGCAGCGCCTTGCACGCCTGCGCGCCCGAATAGTCGAACTCGCAGGCCTGGCCGATGACGATCGGTCCGGCGCCGATGATCAGGATCGACTCGATGTCGGTGCGTTTAGGCATCGCCCGTCCAATCGCCGGGATGAGATCCAGCCGTGCATCCATATGACGTTCCGCAGCGGCGGGATCGCCGCTGGCGTGCCTCGCCCTTCGACAAGCTCAGGGCGAGGAGCGATGAAAGTATCCTCGTGGTGAGCTTGTCGAACCACGGGGGCGCGCGACGTGACCGTATCTGAACGCTGTACGCAGTTGCACCGCGCCGGAAACACACTGACGCGCGCCCGATCATGAACGGCGCGCCGAATGGCGTCATCGGCGTCGCGCAGATCAGCCGATGGTTCGTCATCTCTTCATCGCCGCTACGAAACGCTCGAAGAGATAATGGCTGTCGTGCGGGCCCGGCGAGGCTTCGGGATGGTACTGCACCGAGAACACCGGGCGGTCCTTGAGTTTGAGCCCTTCGTTGGTGCCGTCGAACAGCGAGACGTGCGTCGACTCGACCCCGTCGGGCAGCGAATCGGGCACGACGACGAATCCGTGGTTCTGCGAGGTGATCTCAACCTTGCCGGTGGCGAGATCCTTCACCGGATGATTGGCGCCGCGATGGCCGCGCGCGAGCTTTTCGGTCCGCGCGCCCAGCGCCAGCGCCAAGAGCTGATGCCCAAGACAGATACCGAAAATCGGCAGCAGCTCGTTCTTCAGCAGTTGGCGAAGCGCGGGAACGGCGTAAACGCCGGTCGCCGCCGGGTCCCCGGGCCCGTTCGACAGGAATACGCCGTCGGGCTTATGTCGAAGAATTTCCTCGGCGCTGGCCGTCGCGGGCACCACGGTCACCTTGCAACCGAGCGACGCCAGGCAACGTAGGATGTTGCGCTTGGCGCCGTAGTCCACCGCGACGACGTGAAGTTTTGGCGCGGTCAACCGGCCATATCCGGCGCCCAATGACCATCTGGTTTCGTCCCAACTGTAGGTCTGGCGGCAGGTGACCTCGAGCGCGAGGTCCATTCCCTCGAGCCCCGGCCACGCCGTCGCTTTCGCTTGCAACGCCTCGATGTCGAGCCGACCCTCCGGATCATGGCACAGCGCGCCATTCGGCGGACCGTTGTCGCGGATGCGGCGCGCCAGGGCGCGCGTATCTATTCCGCAAATGCCGACCAGGTTGTGCGCGACCAGCCAGACGTTGAAATTCCGCGTGGCGCGGAAATTGGCCGGCTCGGTGATATCGGCCCGCAGCACCAGACCGCGCGCCGCCGGAGTCGACGTCTCGATGTCGTCGTCGTTGGCGCCGACATTGCCGATATGCGGAAAGGTGAAGGTGATGATCTGTCCGGCGTATGAGGGATCGGTCAGGATTTCCTGATACCCGGTCATCGAGGTGTTGAAGCACACCTCACCCACCGTCGTGCCCGCTGCGCCGATACCGGCGCCCCAATAGACGGCGCCGTCGCCGAGAACCAACGCCGCCGTGGCGCCCGGCGGCCGCGGGGCGCGCCTCACGGCCGACCGGCCTGGCAAAGGGGCGGCGGGGTTCATCGGTCGACCAACCTCGTGGACGCGGGCAGGAATTACCCCGGCGGCGGTCACATCCATCGTTTGCAGCCGGGGGCGATATCGATCGCGTGCGGCTATTACGGCACCGGGCGGTTCAGCGTCAAGCGATTAATAAAGAAAGTTTTCGTGTCTAATCAACAAGTTACGCCTGAAATCGCGATTGCCTTCCGGAGCGCTTTGGAGTAGCTTTGCCGCTTTCCAAGCCATCGGTGCCGCCATGCTTCGCGCTCAGCTCAGCGAGGGACTAAAATCGGCCATGAAGGCCCGGCAGGAACGTCCGATTTCCACCATTCGATTGATCCTCGCCGCACTGAAGGACCGCGACATTGCCGCGCGCGGCAAGGGCAACCACGACGGGATTTCGGACGACGAGATCCGGCAGATGCTGCAAAACATGATCCACCAGCGCAACGAGAGCATCGCGTTGTACGAACAAGGCGGGCGGCTCGAGCTGGCGCAGCAGGAGCGCGAGGAAATCCATATCATCCAAAGTTTCCTGCCCCAGCAGCTGGGCGAGGCGGAGATCGAACGCGCCGCCCGCTCGGTCATCGCCGAGGTCGGCGCCACCTGCATCAAGGACATGGGCAAGACGATGGCCGCGCTCAAGCAACGCTATGCGGGCCAGATGGATTTCTCCAAGGCAGGCGCGGTAGTCAAGAACCTGCTCAACGCGTGATCGCAACTTATCCCCGCGATTAAGGCTTTGCACGGCCACCATGACCGTTCGCGCCGGCGATCGAACGGCGTAAGCTTGGGCCCACGTCAACGTTCAGCGCCCGAGTCGGGGTCGGATCGATGGCTTTCCCGCCGGCATTTCTCGACGAGTTGCGGCAGCGCCTCGCCTGTTCGGAGGTGATCGCCAAGCGAGTCCGCTTGGTGAAAAAGGGCCGCGAATACCTCGGTCTCTGTCCCTTCCACAACGAGAAGACTCCGTCGTTCACCGTCAACGACGACAAGGCCTTCTTCCATTGCTTTGGCTGCGGGGCGCATGGCGACGTCATCGGCTTCACGATGCGCGCCGAGAGCCTGTCATTTCCCGAGTCGGTCGAGAAGCTCGCCGCAATGGCCGGGCTGCCGATGCCGCGGCTCTCGCCCGTCGAGGTCGAGCGCGAGCAACGCCGGCAGACCCTCTACGACGTGGTCGAAACGGCGTGCGCGTGGTTCGAGGAGAATCTGCGATCCGATGTCGGACGCGCCGGCCTTGAGTACTTGCGCCGCCGCGGTCTCGACGAGGCGACGATCAAGCGCTTCCGGCTCGGCTACGCGCCCGACTCGCGCAGCGCGCTCAAGACGGCGCTTCGGGCCAAGAACATCGATGAGGCGAAGCTGCTGGAGGCCGGGCTCTTGGCGAAGCCGGAGGGTGGCGGCGAGCCGTTCGATTTCTTCCGCGGCCGGGTGATATTCCCGATCCTCGACCGTCAAGGCCGACCGATCGCCTTCGGCGGCCGCACGTTGGGCGATACAGGCCCGAAGTATCTCAATTCGCGCGATACGCCATTGTTCGACAAGGGGCGCACGCTCTATGCGCTCGACAAGGCGCGCGAAGGCGTTCGCAACGGCGCGCCGCTGGTGGTCGCCGAAGGCTACATGGACGTGATCGCGCTGCACGCCGCGGGATTCAACGGCGCGGTGGCGCCGCTCGGCACCGCGCTCACCGAAGCGCAGATCGAAGCGCTATGGAAACTGGCCGGCGAGCCGATCCTGTGCTTCGACGGCGATACCGCGGGCCAGCGCGCCGCGTTGCGTGCGGCCGAGCGAGCGTTGCCGCTGCTGAAACCGGGACGGTCGTTGCAGTTCGTCACGTTGCCGCAGGGCGAGGACCCGGACAGTTTGTTGAAGCGACGAGGGCCGGCGGCGCTCGCCGATATCCTTGCCCGGACGAAGCCGCTGGTCGACGTCGCGTGGGAAAGCCTGGTGGCGACAACGCCCGCCGACACGCCCGAACAGCGGGCGCTGCTCGAGCAGCGGCTGGAAGACGTGGCGGCCAGGATCGCCGAACGAACCGTGCAATGGCAGTATCGACGGCTTTTCCGCCTGCGCGTGCGCGCGCGGTTCTTTCCCGCCGATCGCCGCCAGCGTCGAGATGGCGTCCTGAAAGCGCCTGGGCACCCTTGGGTGCTGGATCGCGTGCCGGAAATGGTGCTGCTGGCGACATTGCTCAATCACATCGATCTCATTGCCTGGCGCGAGATCCTCGACGAATTGGAGCGGGTCGAGTTCGACGATGACCGGCTCTCCAGGCTCAAGGCCGATCTGTTCGACCTCGGCGCGAATATCGCCGACCTCTCGCCGCAAAGCCTCGCGGAGATGCTGGCGGCGCGCGGCCATGGCGAAACGATCGCCCAGTTGAATACGCCGGACATATTCGTCCATGGCCGGTTTGCCCACGCCGCCGCCTCAGCCGACGAGGCGGCGCAGGGATGGAGAGCGTATTTCCGCGGCCTTTATTTGCGCCGCCTGCGCAGCGAGTTGGAGGCTGCGAGGTCGGCATGGGGGCTTGAGCCGAGCGAGGAGAATCTGCGGCGAATCGAGGAGCTCGGCCGGATGCTTGCGAACGAATCCGAGCAGGCGGCACAGAGCGACCTTTCCGAGGTTCCGGCGGCGTAAAGTTGCGGCACGCCGATACCGTCGTCGGTTGGGTCGCTTGACACGGTTAACTCGGCAAATCTAAACGTATCCACCGCTTCATGGCCTTGACCGGGGTAGCAGTCGGGACCAAGTGAAGCTCAGCGATTTTGCCGCCCTGTGGCGACAAGTCGCCTAGTAAGTCATTGAAGTTTAACCTATTCGACCCAACCTTGCGGTCTTGCCCCGGGGC
>DATFES010000526.1:0-2408 GCA_035250945.1 Alphaproteobacteria bacterium
AAGATCGAGTATTCCGACGACGTCATCGAATACCTGCTCGAGAACTTCTACAAGGCGCAGACGGTGCCGCTTTCGGCGCACCATCCGAAGTTCATCGTCGATCGCATCATCGACCGTTGCCGCTACAAGGGCGCCGCTCCCGAATTCACCGAAGAAGGCATCCAGTACGCGCTGCGCAATCTCCTGGCGCGCACGGCCGGCACCTGGACCGTCGCGTCGGTAAACGACCCGATGAAGGGTAACGGCCACGCGGCAGCCTCCAGCGGCCATTCCGGGAACGGCACGACGCACTAACCAGAGCCGGCCCGCCACTTTTTGCGAGATTGCTTCGCCTCGCCGCAGGCCTATCTTTATCGTCGCTGAGTCTGGAGGGCGGCGCATGCGAGCTTGGTCGCGAAGCGGTCGGTTGGCGCTTGCGGCATGCGCCTGCCTGGCGCAGGCATGCGCGCCCACGCCTGAAACTCCGCCCATCGCGGCTCCGGCGCCGCCCGCCGCAGCGCCGACGCTCCCCGCCGCAGCGCTGGCCCCGGCGACCTATGCCGGGACCATTCCGTGCGCCGACTGTCCGGGCATCCGCGTCACGCTGACGCTGCGCGACGATGCGGTTTATCTGATGCGATCCGCCTATCTCGGCGCCGACCAGGGTCGCGATCGCAGCTCGGTCGACATCGGACGGTGGGAGCTTTCGCCCGACCGCCGCGAGATCGTTTTGCATGGCGGGATGGATCCGCCGCGACGGCTGGCGATCGAGCAGGCGGGGGCATTGACCCTGCTCGATACGGAGGGCCAGCGCATCCGCTCGCAGCTCAATTACACGCTCGAACGAGCGGTCAACGTCGATCCCATCGCCGACGTCGTGCGATTGCGCGGCATGTACACTTATCATGCGGATGCGGCGCGGATCGTCGAATGCAACTCCGGCCGGTCGTTCCCCGTCGCCGAGGCTGGCGATAACGTGGCCCTGCAGCGAGCGTACCTCGCCGCGCGCGTGGCCTCTGGCGTAGCGCTGCTGGCGACGCTTGACGGCCGCCTGAGCCCGCGTCCGCAGGCGGATGGTCCCGGGAGCGAAGATGCGATCTTGGTCGAGCGATTCGAACGCGTTTGGCCGGGCTATGGCTGCGACGGCGGCCGGCCGAACGCGTCGCTCGAGGGAACCGATTGGCGCCTCGTCGAAGTTGGCGGCACGCCGGCGACCGCCGCCGATGGCGAGCGCGCACCGACGCTTCGTCTGGTTCCTTCCCAGCGACGCGTTCAGGGCTTCGCCGGCTGCAACACGTTTTTTGGACCTTATGCGCTGGAAGGAGCGAGCCTCAATTTCGGCCCCATCGCCACGACGCGCCGCGCATGCCCGGCCGGGATGGATCGCGAGAGCGAGTTCCTGCAGTCGCTCGGCGCCACGACGAGGTTCCGGGTCGTCGGCAACCGTCTCGCGCTGATGGCAGGCGATCGTCGGCTCGCCGGTTTCGAAGCGGTGAATCCCCGCTGATCGACGCCGTCGCCGCCGACCAGCCGATCAAAAGACCGTTCCGTCGCTTTCGATTTTCAACGGCGGTGCGCCGTCGGCGCGTTTTTCTCGTGCGAGCCGCCGCCCGGCGGCCCAGGTGCCGCCCTCGAGCACCGAGGCAAGCGGCAGCGTCGCAGCGTCGCGGTTGAGCCGGCGGCGGATCTCGTCGGCGATGCGATCGAGCAGCGCCACGGTGAGCGCGCGCCATTCGACAACCGGTTCATCGCCGACGGCCAGAGCGCGCCGCGGCAACTCCGCATCGCGCGGCTGAAGCAAGCCGGCGTCGAGCATCAGACCGCCATTGCGATACTCGGCGAGGCCCGTCAACGCGTCGATATCGATCACCGTGACGCCGGAATCCTGCAGCGGTTCGATCAGCGAATAGGCGAGCCATTGCGAAAGCTTGTGGAAGGGCACGAAACCGGCGGCGCTGTCGTCGCCATCGGCCAAGCGGTGACGCCAAACGTCGCCGAGCGCTACGCCGGCGAGCGTGAAGCGGCCGGGCCAGATCGGCCCCAGACCGAGCAAGATGGCGTGGAGAATGTCTTGCGCCGGCAAACGGTCGTTGGCCGCGCGGTGGCGCAGGTGGTCGAACAAATGGCCGATCCGCGCCGGGCGGCCGAACAGCGCGGGCGTGCGTTCGATGGTCTCGCCCAGCCGGCGAAGCAACGCGGCGCGGCCTTCGATCCCGACCAATGGGTTGTCGGCGCGGACTTGCAGGCCGGCGGCGAGCGCGCGGGCGTCGATGAGCGCCAACGCCGCGCCGTCGGCTCGCCACGGCCGCGAGGGGCTGTCGGAGAAGGCACCGGAACGGAACATGTGGAAGCTCGCCACGGCGAGGCCTTCGGAGCGCGCCAATTCGCCGCCATTCGCTTCAACGTAGCGCCATGCGCCCCCGGCGCCG
>DATFES010000530.1:0-7611 GCA_035250945.1 Alphaproteobacteria bacterium
ACCGGCGCTGCTCGCCAACGAGCGCGTACGGCAGGCCTATCTCGGAGTATGAGCCAAGGGTGAGCGCCATGGAAAGCACCGCAGCCGCCGCGAAACAATTCGCCAGCCGAGGCGACCTCACGGAAAAGAAGGCGACGTTCGTCAGACTCGCCGGCAATGCCTACTGCCTGACCGCCGAGGGAGATCCCAATTCCGGCGTCATCGTCGGCGAGGACGGCGTGATGGTGATCGACGCGCGCGCGACGCCGAGCATGGCGCACGAACTGGTGGCGCATATCGGCAAGGTCACCGATCAGCCGATTAAATACGTCGTTCTGACGCATTACCACGCCGTAAGGGTCCTGGGCGCATCGGGATACGGCGCGCCTAACATCGTCGCCAGCCGGGGCACGTATGAACTGATCGAAGAGCGCGGCGCGCAGGATTTCAAATCGGAGGTCGAACGCTTTCCGCGACTGTTCCAGGACGTCGACAGCGTTCCGGGCCTGACTTGGCCGAACATCGTTTTCGAGCGGGAGTTGACCATATACATGGGCCGCACCGAAGTGCGGTTGATGCACCTCGGCGCCGGCCATACCAGGGGCGACAGCATCGCCTGGCTGCCGAAGGAACGCGTGCTGTTCGCCGGCGATCTGGTCGAGATGGGCGCGACGCCCTATTGCGGCGATGCGCATCTCAAGGAATGGCCGCGGACGCTCGAGCGGCTACGCCGGCTCAAACCGAGAAAGATGGTGCCCGGGCGGGGCGAGGCGCTGATGTCGCCCGCCGCCTGCGACAAGGCGATCAAGGGCACGCAGAAATTCGTCACCGAGCTTTTTGCCTACGCGCGAAAGGGAGTGCGCGCGCGCAAGTCGCTCAAGCAGGTGTATGACGCGACCTATGCGGCGATGGCGAAAACCTACGGCAAATGGGTGATATTCGAGCACTGCATGCCGTTTTGCGTGTCGCGGGCTTATGACGAAGCGCGAGGCGTCGCGCATCCGCAGATCTGGACTGCCGAGCGGGACGTCGCGATGTGGAAGTCGCTGCAGGGATAAGCGCCGCCGCATGCCGAGCCTGGTACTACAAGATTCGAGCGTCCTTGTCCTTCGACAAGCTTGGGACGAGGAAGGCGCGGCGCTCATTATTCTTCGTTGGCGGCGCGCACCGCCTGGCGCAGCACGCCAAGGTCGTCGATGTGGTTGGCGAGCAACAGCACCAGCTTGGCGTTGAGCATCGCGCTCTCTTCGTGCGACAGGCCCTGATGCGCTTCGATGAGCAAGGAGTATAGATCGTCCGGGTCGCTTGTCCCGGGCGCGGTATTGAGCGTTGGTGTCATGGCCGAGCCCTCTAATCGTTTCGTGCCAACGCCCGTTCGCGCGCCGCGGCGATGGCAGCCGGATCGGGCGTCCGCCACCTTGCCGCGACGTGCTGATCGGGACGGAACAGATAGTACGTACCAGCACGCGCGTCATAGCGCCGCGCGGCCAGACCCTCGACGTCGAGCGCAAGATCAATGCCGCCAGAGGCCACGGCGGGCCGCGGCGATACGGCAAGGGTGCGGATCGGCACGGGTCCGTCGTCGAGGCGCGCCAGCGCGCGCGCGACATTTGATTCCGGGGCGCCGTCGGTGAAGTACAGTCCGGTGAAGCGGCCATCGATCGCGTCCAGCAGCCACCCGGGCGCGGCGTCGTAGTGTACTGGGGCGTCGGCCGCCGGCGCGCCTGGAGCCACGCCGCCCATGAAGTCGTCGCGGTCGGGCGTATTGAGCGGCGAATCGGCGAGAATCGTCGCCTTCGACAGTCGTCCGCTATTGACCATCCGGCGCGCGAAGAGATGCGTGCGCGCCAAGCTCAACACCGCGTCGCGGAACAAATGGCTGGCATCGCCTTTGGGCGTGATGAAATCGGTGCTGCGGGTCGAGTGCCGAATATTCTCGTCGGCGGCCATCTCGCGTTCAAATCCGTAACTGTCGATCAACGCCTCGGGTGCGCGGCCGTCGATGACGGCGGCGAGCTTCCAGGCCAGATTGTCGGCGTCCTGGACGCCGGAATTGCCGCCGCGTGCGCCGAACGGAGAAACCTGATGCGCCGCATCGCCGGCGAAGATCACGCGGCCGTGGCGAAATTTCTCGAGCCGGCGGCATTGGAACGTGTAGACGCTGACCCATTCGAGATCGAATTTGGCCTGCGGCCCCAGCATCGTCTTGAGGCGCGGGATGACCTTCTCCGGTTTCCTCTCTTCCTCGGGGTCGGCCGACCAGCCGAGCTGCAGATCGATGCGCCACACGTCATCGGCCTGCTTGTGCAGCAGGGCGGAGCCGCCGGCGTGGAACGGCGGCTGGAACCAGAACCAGCGCTCGATCGGGAAATCGGCCTTCATCTTGACGTCGGCGATGAGGAATCGGTCCTCGAAGACCTTGCCGCGAAAATCGAGCCCGAGCATCTTGCGCGACGGGCTGCGAACGCCGTCGCAAGCGACGACCCAGTCGGCGTCGATCGCGTAGGGGCCGTCGGGCGTTTCGATCGTCACGGTCGCCCCCTCGGCGCGCGGCGATATCGCGTCGACGCGGTTCTTCCAACGCAGATCGAGCCGGTCGATCTTGAGCGCCGCTTCGACCAAAATCTGTTCGACGTGATACTGCTGCAGATTGATGAACGCGGGAAATGCGTGGCCGCCCTCCGGCATTAGATCGAAGCCGAAGACCGGTCGATCGCGGAAGAAGACCTTTCCCGTCTGCCATGTGATGCCCTTCGCCATCATCGGCCCGACGCAGCCGAGCCGGCTCCATATCTCGAGCGTCCGTTTGGCGTGGCAGATGGCGCGGCTGCCGACGCTGACGGTATTGTCGTCGTCGAGCACGACCACGGGCACGCCGCGCCGGGCGAGGTCGATGGCGAGCGTCAGTCCGACGGGGCCGGCGCCAATGATCGCAACCTTGTGGCGCGCCCGCTGCCGTGCGTCCTGATCGGGAGAGCGGCGATACGGATAAGTCGGACTGACGAAACTCGACACGGGGTGGCACCTCTCCGCTCGCCGCCCGATCAATCTTTGGGCCGTAAGTCGATTACGCGCTTGGCCTTGCCGATCGAACGGGCGATTCCGCCGACCGGCGCGATCCGCACCGCGGCGGTTATGCCGACCAGCGACTTGATCTGTTGGGCGAGACGCGCCGCGGCGTCAGCCTCGATCGCCCCCTGTCCGGCATGCTCGGGCTTCATTTCGACGACGACGTCGAGCGAATCCAGCCGGTCCTCGCGCTTCACCTCGAGCACGTAATGCGGCGCAAGGCGCGCGTCCTTGAGGACAAGCTCCTCGATCTGAGTCGGAAAGACGTTGACGCCGCGGATTATCAGCATGTCGTCGGTACGTCCGGTGATCCGCGCCATGCGGCGCATCGCCCGAGCGGTGCCGGGAAGCAACGCGGTCAAGTCGCGCGTGCGATAGCGGATCACCGGCAACGCTTCCTTGCTGAGCGACGTGAAGACGAGCTCGCCGATCGCGCCATCGGAGAGCGGTTCGCCCACCGCGGGATCGACGACCTCCGGGTAGAAATGATCCTCCCAGATCGTGAGGCCGTCCTTGGTTTCGATGCATTCGTTGGCGACGCCCGGACCGATCACCTCCGACAAGCCGTAGATATCGATCGCATCGATGGCGAAACGCGCCTCGATCTCCAGGCGCATCGCGTCGGTCCACGGCTCGGCGCCATGGATGCCGATCTTGAGCGATGAGCGCCGCGCGTCGAGCCCCTGCTTCTCGAACTCGTCGGCGATGGCCAACATGTACGACGGCGTCACCATGATGACATCGGCTCCGAAGTCCTGTAGGAGCTGAACCTGCCGCTCCGTCTGGCCGCCCGACATCGGGATGACCGTACATCCGAGCCGCTCGGCGGCGTAGTGGGCGCCGAGCCCGCCGGTGAACAAGCCATAGCCATAGGCGACATGGACGATATCGCCCGGAAGCGCACCGGCCGCCCGCATCGAACGCGCACCGACTTCCGCCCACGTCCTGAGATCGTTCGCCGTATAGCCAACGACGGTCGGCTTGCCGGTGGTGCCGGACGACGCGTGGACGCGTAACGCCTTATGGCGCGGCACGGCGAACATGCCGAACGGATAGGTCGCCCGCAGATCTTCCTTGGTGGTGAAGGGAAATTTGGCGAGATCCTCGAGCCGTCGGAAGTCGTCGGGATGGACGCCGGCGGCGTCGAACTTCTTGCGATAGTGCGGCACGTTGGCGTAGGCGTGGTGCAGCGACCATTTGAGCCGCTTGGTTTGCAGGGCGGCGATCTCGTCGCGGCTGGCGATCTCGATCGGGTCGAGAAGCTTGCGCGGACAGCCCTCGCGCAGCCGTTTTCCCGCCATCACGCGCGGCCCGCGCTTGACCAGCCTGAACCCGCCTCTTTTGGCCCGCCTCCTGATATCTTTCTTCAATGTCGTTGGTCGTCGACTTGTTCTCGTCACCGTCTGCCTCATTCGTTCTGTAATTCTACAAAATCGAGGAGCGTCGATTAGATCAACCGCCAAGACTCAAAGGCGCCAAGAGAATGTTCCATCACGCCCCACGAACAAATCGTTGAATGCCGTCCTTTATCCGCCCAACGTTGAAATTGATCAACAATCCAAGCCTCAGTCCAGAGAGCTTCAGATATGTGAGCATCTGCGCCTGATGGACAGGAAGCAATCGATCGACCGCCTTCAATTCAACCACTACTTGCTTGTCCACGATGAGATCAAGTCGAAGCCCCCCATCCAGGATGAGTTTGCCATACCAAATGGGAACGGCAACCTGTCGGGCAATCGGGATGGCACGCGTTGTCAATTCATGGACAAGACAAGTTTCATATACGCTTTCAAGCAAGCCGGGCCCGAGTGTCATGTGCACCCGATAGGCGGAATCGACGATCTGTTTTGCGGTCGCGTCGGCTTCCGCCGACGGTTCGACGAGCGAAGCGCTCATTTGTTGCCATCTTGGCGTCTTTGAGTCTTGGCGTTCGTCGTGAATCCATCGTTTGCGAGGACCAAGCCATCACGGTCTGATCCGGCGATTTCGCGAACGAGCTTGTTGAATATGGCGTGGGCGAACGACGGGTAATCGTCGGCGGTGATGACGAAGGCGCCGGGGCCGCCGATGACGACCTGTCGGTAATGCTCGCCGAGATTGGCGCGCGCAGCGCCGCCGCCGCGATTGAGGATCGCCAGCGCGTTGACGGTGACGCCCTCAGCCACTGCGATATCGCGGGCCACCGGCGCCGGAACTGCGCTTCGCATGTCCGGACCGTCGCCCGAGATATCGATCACGGCCCGCGTCGATCCGAACGGCGCGCCCTTGATCGTCGTCAGTCCGAGCATGATCGCATCGCCGATGGCGTTCCAGGTCTGATATGTGCGCGGCGCCGCCAGTACGCGCGCCGCGAACGTCTCGGCCGAGGCCTCGTCGCCCACTCGCGTCCAATCGACGATCACCTTCGCCGCGCCTGGCGAGCCCCATTCGAGGAACAGGATGCCGATGGCGCGCCGCTCGCCGCTGCGGATTGCGCGAAGCACTTGGGGATGGGTGAGCGCCGCGGCGTATCCTTCACGCTGAAAGCGAAACTCCTCTTCATCAATGCTTCCCGAGCCGTCGACCGCGAGCACGAGCAGAAGGTCGACGGGTTGGGCGCCCGCCGGCGCTGCGGCGTGCAGCGCAACGATGAGGCCTAGAATCGCTATCGCCGCGCGGCGCATGGTCGCCTCCGATCATACCCGCTCGAGGATCAGCGCGATGCCTTGACCCACGCCGATGCACATCGTGCACAACGCGTAGCGCTTTCCCGTGTTCTGTAGCTCCTGCGCCGCCGTCATGACCAACCGGGCGCCCGACATGCCGAGCGGGTGGCCGAGCGCGATGGCTCCACCATTCGGATTGATGTGCGGCGCGTCGTCGGCGATGCCGAGATCGCGCAACACGGCGAGCGCTTGCGCGGCGAACGCCTCGTTGAGCTCGACGATCTCCATCTGATCGAGCGTAAGGCCAGCCTTGGCGAGGACCTTGCGGCTCGCCGGCGCCGGACCCATGCCCATAATCCGCGGCGGGACGCCGGCAGTGGCGGCCGCAACGATGCGGGCGCGCGGCGTCAGACCATGCGCCTTCGCCGCGCGATTCGAGGCGACGACGATTGCGCAGGCGCCGTCATTGACGCCCGACGCGTTGCCCGCCGTGACCGTCCCGCCGGCGCGGAAGGGGGCCTTGAGCTTGGCGAGCTGGCCTAGCGAGGTTTCGCGCGGGTGCTCGTCCTTGTCGACTTGCGCCGTCTCGCCGCGCCCCTTGGCGACGGTCACTGACACGATCTCCTGGGCCAGCCGGCCGTTTTTCTGCGCCGCCGCGGCGCGGGCCTGGCTGCGCATCGCAAACGCGTCTTGGTCGGTGCGGCTGATGTTGAATTCGACGGCGACATTCTCGGCGGTCTCCGGCATCGAATCGGTGCCGAAAAGCTGCTTCATCGCCGGATTGACAAAGCGCCAGCCGATCGTCGTGTCGTAGATTTGCGCCTCGCGCGAGAACGCCGTTTCGGCCTTGGCCATGACGAAGGGCGAGCGCGACATGCTCTCGACGCCGCCGGCGATCATCAGTTCCGCTTCGCCGGTCTTGATCGCCCGCGCCGCCGACGCCACCGCATCCATGCCCGAGCCGCACAGGCGGTTGATCGTCGATCCCGATACCTCGACCGGCAGGCCGGCGAGCAGGCTCGCCATGCGCGCGACGTTCCGGTTGTCTTCGCCGGCCTGATTGGCGCAGCCATAGATCACGTCGTCGACGCGCGCCCAGTCGACCTTCGGATTTCTTGCGATCAGCGCTTTGAGCGGCGCCGCGGCGAGGTCGTCGGTCCGTACCGAGGCCAGCGCGCCGGCATAGCGGCCGATCGGCGTGCGGATGGCGTCGCAGACATAAGCTTCGTTCATCGCTCTACGCTCCCGAGGCCGGGAACGACCTCGCCCTTGATCTGATGGGAGTGACCGCGAACGACGGCGATCAGCTTGCCGCTCTGGTCGGTGACATCGATGTCGGTGAGGCCCGTCCGCTGGGTGCGATTGCGCTCGGTCGCGGTGGCGGTCAGCACATCGCCCGTTCGCGCCGCCGAAAGGAACGTGACCACGCAGGACTGCGCGACGGTCGTCTTGTTGCCCGAATTGCAGGCATAGGCGAACGCGGTGTCGGCCAGCGCGAAAATCAGCCCGCCATGGCAGATGTCGTGACCGTTGACCATGTCAGGGCGAACTTTCATCGACATCCGCGCATAGCCCGGCTGGATATCGATCAACTCGATTCCAAGCGTATGGGCGGCGTGGTCGCGCTTGAACATGCCTTCCCCGACCGCCGCTGCGATACGATCGGCGGCCGAGGTCATCGCCCCGTGGCTCCAGCGACAAGCCGGCGCAGCCGCGAACTCGCCCGATAACGGTCCTCGCCGTAATGCCCCGCCAGATGGTCTATCACCGTCAACAGACGCTGCAGGCCGAGCGCCTCCGCCCAGGCGAACGGCCCGCGCGGATAATTGACGCCGCTCGTCATCGCCAAATCGACGCCTTCCGGGCTCGCCACGCCTGCTTGGACGGCGTCCATGGCTTCGTTCGCCAACATCGCAAT
>DATFES010000003.1:0-4929 GCA_035250945.1 Alphaproteobacteria bacterium
TATTCCGAGGATGAGTCGGATCAGCGATCCGGTCAGGATCGGCGTTCCGACGAGCAGTCCGAACTGCGTGTCGTTCAGGCCGAGATCCTGCTTGATCTGGACGCCGATGATCGAAAAGATCGTCCAGACCGCAAAGCATACCGTGAAGGCGATGGTGCTGAGCCACAAGGCGCGATTTTGATCGCTCGCGCTCGGTCCGGATGCCGCAGTTGCAATGTTGCTCGCCATTTTCTCCTCGCCGAGGTCGCGACGACCGAATGCGTGTCGCCGTGCCGCGGCGAATTTGCCGCTGCGACCGATTCCGCAGATTGCGCTGGATCAATTTTCGGGAGGCTTGGCCGGAAAAATCGACAATTCCTCGAAATGGCTAAATGCGCTTATGATGAATGCACGATTCAGTCTTGATAAATATCAAGCGGTGCGTTGCAACAACCCCGACCTCGGCGACCATGCGGCCCTTGGACTATGAACTCCTCAAGCAGACGCCGCTCTACGCGGCGGTCGGCAAGGAATCGATCGATCGCGTGGTGCGCGACGCGATCGTGCAGTCGGCGCCGAAGGGCGCCGTGCTGTTCGAGGAGGGTGACGAAGCGCAGTTCGTGCACATCATCCTCGCCGGCCAGGTCGGCCTGGTGGCCGGAGGCAGCGGTAGGGCGGCGAAGCTGATCGAGTTCTTCAATGCCGGCGAAATATTCGTCGCACCGGCGGCGATCTTGAATTTGCGGCTCCTCGTGTCGGCTCGCGTCACCCACGATGCGCGAATCGTAATGATACCGGCCGAGAAGTTTCGCCATGCGGTCGCCCACGATCATGCGCTCGCAGTCGCCATGGTCGCGGTCTTGGCCAAGCACTGGCGGCTGCTGATCCGCCAGATCAAGGATTTGAAGCTTCGCTCGACCGCGGAGCGGCTTGCAGCCTACCTCTTGACGCTCATACCCGAGGCCGGGGGTCCGGCGACGCTGAAGCTCGCCGAGGAGCGCAAGCTGCTCGCCGGGCGCCTCGGGATGACCCCTGAGACTCTATCGCGCGCGTTCGTACAGCTCCGCAAGCTCGGCGTGTCCAGCCGCGGACGCCAGGTCCAGATCGCCAGCGTGCGTCAGCTTCGCGACTTTTGCGGTTTCGACGACTTGATCTAGACGCCCGCCATCGTCGAGCGGCGGCTACGCCCCCGATTCGCGATCGAGCGAAGGACTTCGCCGAGTTGGCGATAGCACGCACCATCCGGCGAGCAGCGTCACGACCAGCGCCACGAATGGCAACAGCACCGCGTCCGGCGATTCCATCGCCCATAGCGTCGCGCCGCCGATCAAGCACCAGATGATCGGGATGACCATGAGCTCCCAGGCGACGCGATCGGCGGCGAGCAGGAGAATGCCAAGCGTGGCGACGGCCAAGGGATCGGGCGCGACGCCAAACAATTCGATCTGCCGCCACGGACGCCCCAACAACGGGCCGATTAGAGGCTGAACCAACAGCGCGAAAAGAAATATGGCCAGCCCAGCGTATCCGACAGGGGCTTCGGGCGGATGGAATCGCAGCCGGTCGCGAAAAACCCCTCGCCACCCCAAGAGCAATGCCTGGATCGCGAAGCCCGCCGCGAAGTACGCCGCGGCCCAATTGATCGTCGCGTAGTGTCGGATATGGAATGCGCCGGCGATCCAGAGCCAGCAGAGGGCCATGATCGCTGCGACAACCCTTCCCCGCCAGCGTGAGTCACGGAGCAGCACCGCGAGGATTATCCCGCCGAGCGCCAACGCGACCAATTGCGCCGGCCAGATATCCGCATTATAGAGCTCGAAGAGGCGATGGTAGGTGCGCGGCGAGAAAAGCAGGAAGTCCGACAGCGTGTAAGTTCGCCACTCCGCCATCACAGCGCCTCGACATGGGCGATCATGCGGCGACGCATCGATTCGTCCGGCAGGCGGCCGCGGGCGGCGCCCATGTTCTCGCGTACATGCGCCACGTTGGTCGTCGCGGGGATGGCGCAGGTGACCGAAGGATGCGAAACGATGAACTTGAGGATGAACTGCGCCCAGTTGGCGCAGTCGATCTCGGCCGCGAATCCGGGAAGCGGGTGGCGCGCGATCTTCCGGATCAAGGCGCCTTCGCGAAACGGCCGATTGACGATGACGCCGATTCCGCGGTCGCGCGCCAGCGGGAGAATCCGGTCCTCGACCTCGCGATCAAGAATATTGTAGGTGACCTGAACGAAATCGAGCGGTTGTTCGCGCATGAGCCGCTCGATGTCGCGATGGCGGCGGCCCTCCGAAGTCGTGATGCCGACATAACGGAGTTGATCGGCCGCTTTCATGGCGAGGAGGGTCGGCAGGTGTTCCGGCCACGAGAGTAGATTGTGAACCTGGACTAGATCGAAACGCCGGATACCCCAGTTCTGGCGCGATTGCTCGATCTGGGCGCGACCGCGAGCGCCTGACGATATCCAGACCTTGTCGGCCGAAAAAACCTCCGAGCGTTCCTCCAGCTTCTCGAGGCCATATCCGATGACCGCTTGCGAGGAGCCATACATCGGCGAGGAATCGATCAGCCGGCCGCCGGCATCGAAGAAACTCCGCATAACATCGGCGCAGCCGTCGCGCGCGACCGGATCGTCACCGACATTGAACGTGATCCAGCTGCCGAGCCCGATCACGGGCAGCTTTTCGCCGCTCGAGGGCACCGATTTGGCATGAAGCGGGCTCGGTCGCGCCGTTCCAGGGCGACGATCGAGTATCATCGCGGCGCCCGTTGCGACCGCCATTCCGAGGAATTTGCGGCGGCCTCCGCGTAAAGCACCTGGCATCGCGCCGTCTCCTCCCCTGACCACGATCGCGCCATTAACGGGAGACAACCGGGATGCGGCCGACTTCGCGAATCGCCCCGTCCGCTTCGGCCGCAACCACTACGGTTTCTCCCGACGCGGGATTGTAGCCGATCAGCGCCTGGATGTTCGCGCCATGCGTGACGACCAGCAGCGTCCCCGGTCCCTTCCAGCCGCTGATCGCCGCCCGCGCGCCGTCGGTTAGTACCGCTCGTTGATCGCGCAGAACGACGACATTGCTGAATGTCGGCGCGATTTCGATGGATCCGACGTCCATCAAACGGGCGGTATCGACGCAACGGCACCATGGCGAACTGAGGACCTTGGCGATGGCGATCCGTGCCGCCCGCAATCTCTCGCCCGCCGCCTTCGCGTCGGCGCGTCCCTTGTCGCTCAAATTGCGTTGCGTCGCGCAGTCGTCGAGCCTGAAGCCCGGTGGGTCGCCAAACCCGCCGGGCGCGTCGGCGTGGCGCATCAGCGCCACATACCCGCCCTGCCGAAGGGCCGACCACGCCGCGGATTCGTCGGCACGCGCGGGACCCAGCGCGGCGACGAGGGCGATCAAATAAACAATTATGCGAACCAACATGACGGGCGCGCACTCCTCGCGGCTAGAGCTTGGTCGTGCCGTTCGCCGTTTCAAGCCCGGTTGGGTTTCCCACCTAGGCGCCGAAGCGTCGCGGCGAGAACGGCGCCGCGTCGATCGGCGGCGTGCGCTCGCCGATCAGCGCGGCAACAAGCTCGCCGGTACTCGCCGCGCCGGTCAGGCCCGTTTGCCCGTGGCCGAACGCGCAGAATACGGCCGGGTGCCGGCGCAATGCGCCGATCACCGGCAGCGAGTCCGGCGTCCCTGGCCGATGTCCCATCCATTCGCTGAAGTCGCTCGGATCGGCGGCTGGAAACGCCTGCGCGCCGAGCGTTGCAAGTTTGCGCGCACGCCCGGGCGTCGGCGGCGCATCGAGCCCGGCGATTTCGACGGTGCCGCCGATGCGCAGGCCCATCGCCATCGGCGTCGCCATTATCTTCGCGCGCGCAAAGCGGATCGCCATGCGTGGCATTGCCCCGGGAGTTCGCAAAACGGCGTGATAGCCGCGCAGGCTCTCCAATGGCGTAACGGCGCCGAGCGGCCGCAAAAGCCGGTTCGACCAAGCGCCCGCGGCGATCACGACGCGATCGGCGCGGCGCGCGCCATGATCGCCCGTCAGGATCACCGCGTCGGCATCGACCTCGACGCGGTCGACCCGCTGGGGGAGAATCGCGCCGCCATCGCGCACAAGCGCCGCCGCAAGCAGCTCGACGAGACGTTGCGGTTCGACGCAATGCCCCGCATCGGGCAAAAAGACCGCCCGCGCGAATCGCGGCGCCAAGGCCGGTTCCAGTTGTCGAATTTCCTGACCGCCGATCGTCTCCTGCCGCTCGCCATACGCGCGGCGCAGATCGAGCTCGAAGCGCGCGTGGGCGAAGTCGGCCTCGCTTTCGAAGACATACAGCTGCCCGGCGCGCCGCACGAGTTGATCCGCGCCGGCCCACGCCAGGAGCGGCGCGTAGGCCTCGAACACGCGCGAATGGAGGGCGCTCAGCGCCTTCGCTGCAGCGGCGAGCTTGGCTGGGCGCGCGGCGGCGACAAATCGCCCGAGCCACGGGGCCGCCGCCAGCGCCCGAGCCGGTGCGACGCTGAGCGCGCCGTCGCGTTCGGCGAGCATGCGCGGAATTTTGGCCAGTACGCCCGGCGTCGCCAACGGCACGCAGCTTCCGGGCGACATGCTGCCGAGATTACCGAACGAGCAACTCCCGCCCGGGGGCACGGGATCGAGCACCGTTACCCGATGGCCTTCGCGGCGCAGATAGACGGCGCAGCACATGCCGACGATGCCGGCGCCGACGATGGCTATGTTCAGCGCCAAACGCCTCCTCCAACGTCGCTAGGCGGACAGCCAGGTTCCCACGCGCTCCGCGCGCGCGCGGCGAAGGGCCATAGCGGCGACGGCGAGATCGCACAACGCGATGCCGGCGAATATGAACGCCGTGCGCTGAGACGCGGCGCCGCGCCCTGGGTGACGACCGCTTACAAGGTCGGCGAGATCGGCCGCCCACGGACCGGCGCGCGCAAG
>DATFES010000019.1:0-5151 GCA_035250945.1 Alphaproteobacteria bacterium
CATCTGGACGCGCAGCTTGGCGTCGAGGTTCGAAAGCGGTTCGTCGAACAAGAACACCTGCGGATCGCGCACGATCGCGCGCCCCATGGCGACCCGCTGCCGCTGGCCGCCGGAGAGCTGGCGCGGGTAGCGATGGAGATAGTCGGTGAGATTCAAGATCTGCGCCGCCCGGCCGACGCGCTCGTCGATCACCGCCTTGTCGGCCCTGCGCAAAGCCAGGCTGAAGCCCATGTTCTGGTAGACGGTCATGTGCGGATAGAGCGCGTAGTTCTGGAATACCATCGCCACGTCGCGATCCTTCGGCGCGAGATGGTTCACCACGCGTTCGCCGATGGAGATCGTCCCGCCGCTTATCGGCTCGAGCCCGGCGATCATCCGCAACAGGGTCGATTTGCCGCAGCCCGATGGCCCGACGAGAACGACGAACTCGCCGTCCCCAATATCGACGCTGATGCCGTAGATGACTTTCGTATTTCCGAAAGCTTTCTCGACGTCGCGGACCACGACCGATGCCATTCGCGTCCTTCCCTGCTCCCGCGTGTTATTTTGTTGCGCGGTTTCGTATACGTATTTGCGATCTAAGCCGGTTTGTTGCCGCGCTGCAAGGCCGTCCGGCGGTTTTTCGTCACGTTTCGCCCGCGCCTGCGAGCAGGCGCGCGGCTGCCGCAATCTTGAGCAGCCCGAGCGCGCTGGCTGCCTGCGCAGCGACGATTTCGCTCGGGCGCGACAAGCGGAAGAGCGCGCGCGCGTAAAGGCGCGATAGATTCGCTGCGCCGACGATGGCGATCGGTCCCTCGTCTGCCCAGGCCAACGCCGCGCGCAGTTCGTCGCCGATCAATAGGCCGGACATGAAGGACGCGAGCGCGGCCGGCGGCTTGGCATGGAACAGCCCCTCGGTCCGCACCATGAACAGATGATGCAGCACTCCGCCCGGGCCGCCGGAGCGAGCGAGACCATCGTCGAATGCCGCCTCGTCGTCAGGTCCTTCCTCCATCGTGCGACCGAGAATCGAATTGTATTTGAGCACCGCGAACGCCTCGCCGGTCATGAACGTGGCGAAACGCATGATCCGCCATCGCGATTCGTCGCCCTCGGCCAGAACCCACTTGCTGTGCGTTCCGGGCAGGCAGATCAGCCTGCGCGCGACCGTGGGCGGCAAGGCCGTGAGCGCGCCAAACACCTGGGTTTCCTCGCCGCGCATCACGTCGAGCCCGGCCGATATCGCCGGGCCGCTGACGCCAGGGACAATGCGCACAGTGCGGCCCATGGCCTTGACCGTCGCGAGACGCGCGGCGAGATCGTCGACTGTCGCCGGTATCGGCGCATACGGCGCTTCGACCCAGCCATGCTGGCTGCCGATCATGCCGCACATGAGAATGGCGGCGTCAGGCGCGGCGACGATCCAGTCGCCGATCTGGCGCTGCAGCGCCGCCGCGAAATCGCCGCTCGCCGCGCTCAAGATCCCATACGGCCCGGCCCGTTCGTCGATTATCGTGCCGTCGACGGCGATCTTCATCGCCCGGAAATTGGTGGTGCCCCAATCGACGCCGATGAGCGCGGTCGATTTCATCGCGCGAGCGCCTTCAGCAGCGCCGCCGTATCGACGACGCGCGCATATTCGCCATTGAGATTGGCGAGCGACAGCGCGTGGACATCCTCGGCGGGCCATAGGCGTCCGGAAAGATCGCGCTTGTCGGTCGTCCATGTCGCGTCGGAAACGACGTACGTATCGAAGCCGAGATTGCCCGCCATTCGCGCCGTCGCTTCGACCGAGTTGTTGGTGAGCCATCCGACGATGACGAGCGTCTCGTGACCGGCGGCGCGCAATCGGGCTTCGAGGTCGGTGGCGATGAAGGCGCTGTTGGTTCGCTTGACGACGATCGCTTCGCCCGTCCTCGGCATTACCTCCGGCTTGAACGCGTTGCCCGGCTGTCCGGGATGAAACGGCGAATCCGCGAATGTCGAATCGTGGCGCAGGTGATAGATCGGCCGCGATGTCGCACGCCACGCCTCGAGCAGGCGCTCGATGCAGGTCAACGCCTGTGGATTATTGCGACGCCCCCAGACCGGATCGTCCATCGCCCGTTGCATGTCGATGATCAGAAGCGCTGCAAAAACGGGAAAACGTTCCATCCCCTCGCCCCGCGATCACGACAAGATCGGCGTCAAGCGATCGAACGCTTCCGACAGCCGTGCCGTGCTGGTGGCGAAGCAAAGGCGCAGCCACCCCTCGCCTTCGGGTCCGAAGGCGATTCCCGGCGCCAAGCCGACGCCGCTTTCGTTCGCGACATTCTTGGCGAAGTCGAGACTGTCGCTCATCCCTTCGACGCGGAAGAACGCATAGAACGCCGCCTGCGGATAGGCGAGCCGCACGCGCGGCATGGCGCCCAGGCGCTGAACGACGAGATCGCGGGCGCGTCGGTAATGGCCGACGATCTCGGCGGTGAACGCCTCGCCGTCGCGAAGCGCGGTGATTCCCGCGTGTTGCACGAACGCCGCCGGACACGAGACATTGAATTCGGCGATCTTGCCGATCGTCTCGCCAAGTTGCGGCGGCGTCACCAGCCAGCCGAGCCGCCAGCCGGTCATGCACCATGCCTTGGAGAAGCTGTTGACCGAGATGACCGGATCGTCGTCTGCGGCCATGTCGAGCGGCGAGGGCGAGCGGTCGCGGTCATAGACGACGCGCTCATAAACCTCGTCGGCGATCAGCCAGATCCGCCGCTGGCGGCAAAACTCGAGCACTGTGGCGACGTCATCGGCGCTCATCATCCAGCCGGTCGGATTGCCGGGGGAGTTGATGAACAAGGCCCGCGTACGCCGGTCGACGGCCGCGAACAGCCGGTCGAGGTCGAGCCGCCAGCCGCCGTCGACGGCGGCCACCGCGACCCGACGCGCCTCGCCGCCGAGGATGCGCACCGCGTCGGCGCAGTTGGGCCACAGCGGCGTCACCAGTACGACGTTGTCGCCCGGGTCGACGAGCGCCTGCATCACCAGCATGATCGCGTTGACGCCCGACGGCGTCACCGAGATGCGCTCAGGTCCGAGCTTGCGCTGGCGCAGGCGGCTTATGTAGTCGGCGATCGCCTGGCGCAACTCGGGAATACCGCGATTGGGCGTATAGAACGTGCGTCCCTCATCAAGCGCCTTTTTGGCCGCCTCGCCGATGAACCGCGGCGTCACGCGATCGGACTCGCCGAACCACAGCGGAATCAGCCCTGGCCGGTTGAACGCCGCGTCGGAAACCTCGCGGATTCGCGAACCGGCGAGGGTCTCGACCTGCGGGCGCAGCGGCGCCGGAAAACGGCTCAATGCGACTCGCGTCCGACCGGAGCGCCGCTGGCGCCGACGAGGAAGTCGAGATCGACCCCCTGATCGGCCTGCATGACGTGGTCGAAATGCAGTTTGAGATAGCCGCGGTCCTGCGGCGGCGGCGGCGCCTTCCATGCCTTGCGGCGGCGTTCGAGCTCGGCGTCGCCGACGTCGAGATGGAGCCGCCGCTTTTCCACATCGAGCTCGATTACGTCGCCGTTCTTGACCAACGCCAGCGGACCGCCGGCCGCTGCTTCGGGCGATGTGTGCAGCACCACGGTGCCGTAGGCGGTGCCGCTCATCCGGGCGTCGGAGATCCGGATCATGTCGTCGATGCCCTTCTTCAGGATCTTGCGCGGCAGGGCGAAATTGCCGACCTCGGGGAATCCCGGATATCCCTTCGGGCCGCAATTCTTGAGCACCATCACGCAGTTCTCGTCGACGTCGAGATTGGGATCGTCGATGCGCGCGTTATAGTCGTCGATGTCCTCGAAAACGACCGCGCGGCCGCGATGCTTCATCAGCTTCGGAGTCGCCGCGGAGGGCTTGAGCACCGCTCCGGTCGGCGCGAGATTGCCGGTTAGAACGGCGATGCCGCCCTGCTTCTTGAACGGTTTGTCGAGCGGAAAGATGACATCGCGGTTGTAACACGGCGCATTCTTCACGTTTTCCCACATCGTCTTGCCGTTCACCGTCAGCGCATCCTTGTGGATCAACGGGCCCAACTCGCGGATCGCCGCCGGCAGGCCGCCGGCGTAATAGAAATCCTCCATCAAATACTTTCCCGACGGCATCAGGTTGACCAAGCATGGCACTTCGCGGCCAAGCCGATCCCAGTCGCCAAGCGTCAGCTTGACGCCGACGCGCCCGGCGATCGCCAGTAGGTGCACGACGGCGTTGGTCGAGCCGCCGATTGCGCCGTTGACCCGGATCGCGTTCTCGAACGCCTTCTTGGTGAGGATCTTCGAAATGCGAAGGTCCTCCTTGACCATCTCGACGACGCGCCGGCCCGCCATGTGCGCCAGCACGCGGCGGCGCGAATCGGCGGCGGGAATCGCCGCGTTGGTCGGCAGACCCATGCCGAGCGCCTCGACCATCGAGGCCATCGTCGAGGCGGTGCCCATCGTCATGCAGTGCCCGGGCGAGCGCGACATGCAGGCTTCGGCCTCGAACATGTCATCGACCGACATCTCGCCGGTCTTCATCATGGCGGTGAATTTCCAGACATGGGTGCCCGAGCCGATATCCTCGCCGCGGAACTTGCCGTTGAGCATTGGGCCGCCTGAAACCGCGAGGGTCGGAAGGTCGCAACTGGCCGCCCCCATCAGCAGCGCCGGCGTCGTCTTGTCGCAGCCGACCAGCAGCACCACCCCGTCGAGCGGATTGGCGCGGATCGATTCCTCGACGTCCATGCTGCACAGGTTGCGGAACAGCATCGTCGTCGGACGCATTAACGTCTCGCCGAGGCTCATCACCGGGAACTCGAGCGGAAAGCCCCCCGCCTCGTAGACCCCGCGCTTGACGTAGTCGGCGAGCTGGCGGAAATGCGCGTTGCACGGCGTGAGCTCGGACCACGTGTTGCAGATGCCGATCACCGGCCGCCCGTCGAACAGGTGGTGCGGCAGGCCCTGGTTTTTCATCCAGCTGCGGTGGACCATGCCGTCGCGATCGGTCCGCCCGAACCACTCGCGGCTACGCAGCTTGGTCGCGCGCCGCGCCGGTCTCTGCGCCGACGGTTTCTTCTCGAGCGCCATCGCCTGTTCCTCCCCCTGCTCGGCTTGCGGCAGGCGGCGATCCTATCGCGCGACGGTCCGGCGACACAACGACAAGCAGGGAATG
>DATFES010000024.1:0-3051 GCA_035250945.1 Alphaproteobacteria bacterium
CCGGCGTTGCTGGCCGAGGTCTCGGTGATGACGACTTATGTCAGCGACGGAAAACTGGTCGGCCGCGCCACCGATTCGCCGCCCGCCTGCATGCAAGTTCCATCCGAGAAAGTGGTGATGCTTCCCGATCTTGCGCGGCCATATCTGATCGCCTACGAGCCGGGGCCGTTCGAGACCAACAAGTTCGGCGTGACCTTGAACAACGGCATGGTCGCCGCGGTCAATGCGCAGCCGACGATGGCGCCGCCAGCGGTGCCGAATATCCTGCCGAGCGGCGTTTCATCGGTCGCCGGTGCTGCGAACCCGATCGGATTCCTCGTCACCGAACCGCGCAGCCAATCGAGCGGGCGCCTTTACAGCGCCGCAATGCGCGACGAGTTGCCGGTCTGCAACGACGGGCCGGTCGTCATCGGGCACCGTCGTCTCGCCCTTCCCTAGATTCGCCCAGCGGCACGCAGCACGTCGACCGGTCGCCGGCGACGACCCCAGTCGCCGGCCGGGCCGTCGAAAACCCCGGCGCACGGCTCGCCGCAGGCGCCGCATCGTCCATCATCGGTCAGGTTCCACAGCGTGATGTCGTACCAGTCGCGCCCGATGACGGGCGCAGCGCAACCGGCGCAATATGTGCTTTGCGTCGTCTCGTCGTGGATGTTGCCGGTGTAGACGTAGCGAAGCCCGGCTTTCATGGCCATCAGGCGGGCATCGATCAGCGAACCGGCGGAGGTCGGTGGCTTGTCGCGCATCTTCCAGTCGGGATGGAAGGCGGTGAAATGCAACGGCACGTCGGGGCCGAGATTGTCCATGAACCATCGGGCGAGGCGCTCGATCTCGGCCGGCGAATCGTTCTCGCCCGGAATGAGCAGCGTCGTCACTTCGAGCCAGACCTTCGTCTCGCGCTTCAGATAGACCAGCGTGTCGAGCACTGCGGAAAGCGTGCCGGTGCAAAGGCGCCGATAGAAGCCCTCGCTGAACGCCTTCAGGTCGACGTTCGCCGCGTCGATATGACGATAAAATTCGGCCCGCGGCTCGGCGCACATGTATCCGGCGGTAACGGCGACCGTGCGCACGTCCCGCGCCCGGCAGGCGGCGGCGACGTCGATCGCGTACTCCATGAAGACGACCGGATCGTTGTAGGTGAAGGCGACCGAGCGGCAGCCGCTCGCCACCGCGGCGTCCGCAATTTCGTCCGGACGCGCCTGGTCGGTCAGCCGGTCGAATTCCCGCGCCTTGGAAATATCCCAGTTCTGGCAGAAGCGGCAGGTGAGATTGCAGCCGGCCGTCCCGAACGACAGCACGGCGGAACCGGGTAGGAAGTGGTTGAGCGGCTTCTTCTCGATGGGATCGATGCAGAACCCCGACGAGCGCCCATAGGTCGTCAGCACGAGGCCCTCGCCGCGTCGCGCGCGCACGAAGCACAAACCGCGCTGTCCGTCGTGCAAGCGGCAGTAGCGCGGACAAACCTGGCATTCGATCCGCCCGTCGGCGAGCCTACGCCAGTAGCGCGCCGGCGGTCCTTCTATGATGTCGTGCGGCATGTCTATGATCATATCGGAATGCGCGCGCGCCGGCGCAACCGGCGGCGCGGACCGGAAGGAGACCTGGATTGCCCGCGATCAGGGCGCCGGCGGTCGCCGGCACGTTCTATCCCGACGACCCGGTCGAGCTTCGCGATGTGCTCGCGCGCCTGTTGGACGCGGCCCTCGAACCGCGAGGGCAAGCGCCCAAGGCGGTGATCGTGCCGCACGCCGGTTACGTCTATTCGGGAGCGGTTGCGGCGCATGGTTACCGCGCGCTCGGCCGCGACGCCGCGCTGATTCGCCGCGTCGTGCTGATCGGGCCGGCGCACTATGTGCCGCTCGATGGCGCTGCGCTGCCGGCGGCGGACGCATTTCTGACGCCGCTCGGCCCTGTACCGCTCGACGGGGCGGAGTGCGAAGCGCTCGCTGCCCGGCCCGGCGTGGTGCGTTCCGATCGCGCGCACGCCGAAGAGCACGCGCTCGAGGTGCAGCTTCCCTTCTTGCAGGCGACCCTTCGCGACTTCGCCATCGTGCCGCTGCTCGTCGGCGAAGCGCGGCATCAAGACGTCGCCGACTGGCTCGATGTCGTCTGGGGCGGCGAAGAAACGCGGATCGTCGTCAGCTCCGATCTCTCGCACTATCACTCGTACGAGACGGCGCGACGACGCGACGCCGCCACGGCACGGGCGATCGAAACGAGCGATTTTGCGCGCATCGGCGCCGAGGACGCTTGCGGCGCGACCCCGATCGCCGGACTACTGGCGGTGGCGCGGCGGCGCGGCCTCGCCGTCCGGCGCCTCGATCTGCGCAATTCGGGCGACACCGCGGGTCCGCGCGGGCGCGTGGTCGGCTACGGCGCTTGGGCGTTCGCTTGACCGCCGTCACGCCCGCAGGCGAGACGCGGCCGTATGTTCGTCGTATGGACGGTTGATGCGCGGCCTCGGGCGGTCAGCCGCCGACCTTCTGAAAGTCGCCGCACCAGTCGCTCGCCGCCGTCTCGGGCCAGACCAGGTAGTTGTGGCTAACCGTGGACGAAATTTCGCCGCGCGGCGCGTAGCGGCGGCATGTGCCCTTGTTCGCCTTCTCGCGCGGGTCGACGTTCTTCACGTCCCAGTCATAAATCGCCGCCCAGAAGCGGCAGGTACGGCACGTCGCGGTATCGGCCATCGCGGTCTCCCCCCGATCAGCCGCAACTATCGGCCGAATCGGCCCAATATTTCGTTAACGCGATGCTACCGGACAAACCGCCCGCGCGCCTAGCGCCGGAAATCGGCTAGGGCAGGTCGGCGAGGAGGATCTCGCTTTCTTCGAGCGCCTCGATGCGGATCTCGTAAAGATCCTGGATGGCCGCGCCGTCGCGCGGGCCCACTTCGACGTTGCCGATCTTGACCCGGCCGCGCGCCACGACGAGATAGGCGCGCCGCCCCAAGCCAAGCGCATGCGAAAGCTGTTTTCCCTTCGCGACCGTGGCGCCGAGGAGGGCGGCGTCCTGGTGGATCTCGAGTCCATCGCCGCCGCGATCCTCCGGCCGACC
>DATFES010000027.1:0-5197 GCA_035250945.1 Alphaproteobacteria bacterium
CGGCCGCGCCAACGAATTTCGCATGCTGCACACGATGATCCGTGTGCTCGATCTCGACCGCTCGATGCAGTTCTACTGCGGATTGCTCGGCATGAAGGAGCTCCGGCGCAAGGACTACCCGGACGGCAAGTTCACCAATGCGTTCGTCGGCTACGGCACCAACCCGGAGCACTACGAGCTCGAGCTGACCCATAACTGGGGCAAGGAAGAGGGCTACCAGTTGGGCGATGCTTGGGGACACATCGCGCTCGGCGTGAGCGACATATACGCCACTTGCGACAAGCTGGCCAAGGCCGGCGCCAAGATCACCCGCCCGCCGGGACCGATGAAGCACGGCACGACTGTGATCGCCTTCATCGAAGACCCCGACGGCCACAAGATCGAGCTGATCGAGCGGAAATAACCGGCGGGAGCGCACGCTCAGTGCTTGTGGCGGTGATGCGCGTCGGGAACATGCGGGTGCGAATGGCGCAGGCGTGCGTGGACATGGCGATGCGTGTGCGGCTCGTCCGGCGGATCGCTCGGCTCGTGCGTGTGGCGGTGATGCTCGTCGTGCGCATGGCGATGGCTGTGCTCGATCGGTTCGTGCTCGTGCTCGTGGATGTGCCTCTCGGTTGCGTGGAGCCATACGCCGGCGGCCATCAGCGCTCCGGCGGCCAATAACTGGATTGAATACGTCTCCCCGACAATTGGGATGGCGAGAACCGCGCCAATGAATGGCGCCGTCGAGAAGTACGCGGCCGTCCGTGCGGTTCCAAGGTCGCGCAAGGCGCGGATGAACAGCGCAAGGCTGACGCCGTATCCGAGAAAGCCGACCAGGCCGGCCGCCAGGCCTGTCAAAAGCGCCGGCGGACGTTCGCCTACGGCCAACCCAAGGGCCAGGTTGACCGGTCCGGCGGCTAGGCCCTTGAGCATCGCGACCTGGACCGGATCGGCTAGCGAAATCCTCCTGGTCAGATTGTTATCGATGCCCCAGGCAAGACACGCGCCAGCGATCGCCAGCGGCCCAACGACGCCGGTGATCGAGAACGCCCCCTGGTATGCCAGCATCGCCGCACCGCCGATTATGCACGACATGCCAAATAAAACGCGGCGATCGAAGTTTTCGCGAAAGATGAACCAAGCCAGCAGCGCCGTCGCCACGCCTTCGAGGGTCAGCATCAACGAGGCGGCGGCCGCGGACGTACGGTCGAGGCCGAGCATTAACAGGAGCGGTCCGATGACGCCGCCGGCGAGGATCGATGCAAGCAGCCACGGCGTGTCGCGCCGCACGATCGCCGTCTCGGTCGCGCGCGCGGGTCGGGTCGCGCGGACGATCGCGAGCCCAATTCCTGCTCCGAGATAAAACAACCCGGCGAGCGTCCATGGCCCGACATGGGCGAGCAGAAGCTTCGCAAACGGAGTCGACAATCCGAACAGCGCCGCCGCCGTCATGGCGAGAGCGATGCCTGAGCGGTTCATGCCAAACGATCGCGAATAATGCAGCTAAGCGTCGATCAGCCCGTGAACCAGATCGCGATCAGGCCGACGGCGACACCCGCCGCCGCGACCGTCGCCCAACGCACCGCGCGGAGCAGCGGCGGCGTGGGGTTGTCGTTGGCAGGCAGCGGCAGTGCCACACGCGACGGCGACTTTTTCCCGCCGCCGGTCGCCGGCGGTCGGGATTGTGGAGCGCGATGCGGCTGTTTAGCCACGCTTGTGAAGCGGCACGTATTGCCGCTTCGTGTACCCGGTATAGAGCTGACGCGGCCGGCCGATCTTCTGCGCCGGATCCTCGATCATCTCGTTCCACTGCGCGATCCAGCCGACGGTGCGGGCCAGCGCGAACAAGACGGTGAACATCGATTCCGGAAAGCCCATCGCCCGAAGGATGATGCCCGAATAGAAGTCGACATTGGGGTAAAGCTTCTTCTCGACAAAATAGCTGTCGGACAGAGCGATGCGCTCGAGCTCCATGGCCAGTTCGAGCAACGGCTCCTTCTTCACCCCGAGTTCGTTCAGAACCTCGTGACAAGTCTTGCGCATCACCGCAGCGCGCGGATCGTAGTTCTTGTAAACCCGATGGCCGAAGCCCATCAGGCGGAAATTGTCGCCCTTGTCCTTGGCCCGCTTGATGTACTCGGGAATGCGGCTCTTGCTGCCGATCTCGCGCAGCATCTTGAGCACCGCCTCGTTGGCTCCGCCGTGCGCCGGCCCCCACAACGAGGCGATGCCGGCGGCGATGCAGGCGAAGGGGTTGGCGCCCGAGGAGCCGGCGAGCCGAACCGTCGATGTCGAGGCGTTTTGTTCGTGGTCGGCGTGCAAAATGAAGATGCGATCCATCGCCCGAGCGAGCACCGGGTTGACCTGATAGGGTTCGCACGGCACGCCGAAGGTCATGTAGAGGAAGTTCGCGGCGTAGTCCAAGTCGTTGCGCGGATACATGAACGGCTGACCCAGCGAGTACTTGTACGCCATCGCCGCGATCGTCGGCATCTTGGCGATCATCCGGTAGGACGCGATCATCCGTTGATGCGGATCGTTGATGTCGAGGCTGTCGTGATAGAAGGACGACAACGCGCCGGATACGCCGCACATCACCGCCATCGGATGGGCATCGCGCCGGAAGCCGCGGAAGAAGTAGTTGATCTGCTCGTGGACCATGGTGTGGAGCGTGATGTCGCGCTCGAACTTCTGCTTCTGCTCCGGCGTCGGCAACTCGCCTTTGAGAAGCAGGTAGCAGACCTCCAGGAAATCGCTGTGTTCGGCCAGCTCCTCGATCGGGTACCCGCGATGCATCAGGACCCCTTCATCGCCGTCGATGAAGGTCAGTTTGGACTCGCAGCTCCCCGTCGACGTGAACCCTGGGTCATAGGTGAACATGCCGGTTTCCGCGTACAGGCGGCGAACGTCGATGACGCTTGGCCCGTCGCTGCCATCGAGTATCGGAAGTTCGACGCTCTTGCCGGTCCGGTTATCGATCAGCGTCGCCGTCTGGTTGGGCTTCACAATCGAGACGTTGGCCGCTTTCTGAGCCATGCGGGACCATCCTTCGTGAAATTCGGGCCGAAGGCCCGATCGATGCGCTATTATTGCTCTGCAGCATAGTGTCCGGCTGGAGCCAAGGCAACGCGCCCCAGACTGCCGCAACCGCCGCTTATCGTCGCTCGATTATATCCTTGATTCGGCCCAATGTTTCCTCCCGGCCGAGCACTTCGATGACGTCGAATATCGGCGGAGAAGTCGTACCGCCAGTAAGCGCCGCGCGCAAGGGCTGCGCGAGCTGACCGAGCTTGACCCGAGCGCTCGCGGCGTGGCCGCGTACGGCCGTCTCGACCGCCGCGGCACGCCAATCAGGAAGCGGCGACAGAACGTCGACAAGCGCAGCGAGCCTGCCGCGCGCGTCGCCGTCGATTTGCCCCATAGCCACGCCATCGAGCGGGATCGGCCGGCGATGAACATAGAAACAGGCGATCTCGGCGAGCTCGACAAGCGTCTTTGCGCGATGCTTGAGGCTGGTCATACCCTTGAGCAGGCGCTGTCGGCCGGCGTCGCCGACGGGAAACCCCAGCAGCGTTTCGAGGCGCGGCACGATGAGGTCGACCAGCCGAGCGTCGTCAGCCTGTCGAATGTAATGCCCGTTGAGATTGGCGAGCTTGGCGAAGTCGAAGCGCGAAGGCGATCGGCCGACGCCGTCGAGGTCGAACCATTCGATCGCCTGCGCGGTCGAGATGAACTCGTCGTCGCCATGCGCCCAGCCGAGCCGCAGCAGATAATTGCGCATCGCTTCGGGCAGGTATCCCATCTCGCGGTATGCGTCGACGCCGAGCGCGCCATGACGCTTCGAGAGCTTGGCCCCGTCAGGCCCGTGGATAAGCGGGATGTGGGCATATTCGGGCACCGGCCAGCCGAGCGCCAGAATGAGCTGCATCTGGCGTGCCGCGTTGTTGAGGTGATCGTCGCCACGGATGACATGCGTCACCTCCATGTCGTAATCGTCGACCACCACCGACAGCATGTAAGTGGGCGTACCGTCGGCGCGAAGCAACACCATGTCGTCGAGCTGTTCGTTGGCGATCGTCACGTCGCCTTGCACGCGATCGCGTATGACGGTGACGCCGCGCTGCGGCGCCTTGATGCGGATCGCCGGGCTCACGCCCCGCGGCGCCTCGCTCGCGTCGCGGTCGCGCCATGTGCCGTCGTAGCGCGTTGAACGGCCCTCGGCCTTGGCCCTGGCGCGCATCGCTTCGAGCTCGGCCGGTGTGCAATAGCAGCGATACGCTTTGCCTTCGGCGAGGAGTTTGCGCGCCATTTCGGCATGGCGCGAGGCGCGCGCAAACTGAAACGTCGCCTCGCCGTCCCATTGCAACTCGAGCCAGCGCAACCCCTCGAAGATCGCCTCGACGGCCTCGGCGGTCGAGCGCGCGCGGTCGGTGTCTTCGATGCGTAGCAGGAACTTGCCGTCGTGGTGGCGCGCAAACAGCCAGTTGAACAGCGCCGTGCGGGCGCCGCCGATGTGGAGAAATCCGGTGGGCGAGGGCGCGAAACGGCAGACCACCGACATGCTGGAGCACCGACCCTGCGAAGGATAAGATTCGATATTGCGGGGGCACCTAGTAGCACATCGCCCATGAGGCGAAAATGCGATGATTGGCGGCCCCGCAGGCGCTGCCCCGGGTCATGAGGGCGGCGCCACCCCCGCAACGTCGGCGCTGCGATCGGGATTTGCCCGGTTGACGGCGATATTGCTCGCTGAACGCGAGCGTTGGCCGCTATGGTCCCCGGTGGCGATCGGCATTGGCATCGGCGTCTATTTCGCGCTGCCGGTCGAACCCCGATGGTGGATCGGGCCTGCCGTGTCCGCGCTGGCCGTCGTGCTGATCTCGCCATTGCGCGCCAGCGCCGCCGCGTCATGGCTTGGGGCAGCGGCAGCGTTCGGCGGGCTTGGCTTTGGCATCGTCGCGTGGCGGGCCGATCACCTCGCAGCGCCCGTGCTCGAGCGGCGCATCGGACCGGTCGCCGTGGCGGGCGACATCGTCGCCGTCGAAATCCGCGCCGAAGGCCGCCGCGTCCTCCTCGAGAATTTGCGGATTGCCGGTATTGGCGAGGGGGCAACGCCCCATCATGCGCGAGTTCGGGCGCCCGGCGGGACGACGCTTCGGCCCGGCGATCGAATCGAATTGCGCGCCGTATTGCAACCGCCTCCGGCTCCGGCGGC
>DATFES010000038.1:0-5788 GCA_035250945.1 Alphaproteobacteria bacterium
GGGCTGGATGGGGCGGGCCGACCAGATCACCAAGGTGCGCGGCATGTTCGTCCATCCGAGCCATGTCGCCGACGTGATCCGCCGCCACAAGGAAATCGCCAAGGCGCGGCTCGTCGTGACCAGGCAGGAGCAGAACGACGAAATGACGCTGCGCTGCGCGCTCGTTTGCCCGGTGCGCAGCGAGGACGAATCGGCGTTGGCCGCGGCGATCGGCGATTCGATCCACGCCGTGACCAAGATGCGCGGCCGGGTCGAATTCGCGGCCGAGCTGCCGAACGACGGCAAGGTCATCGACGACGTCCGCACCTACGACTGACGCCGGGCATCGGCGGCGGTAACCAATTTTCACGGTTTTGCCATACTCCGTTACAAATGCCGTCACATTTCCCGGCTTTAGTTCGGCATCGGCGGCGGACCGCATCGCGTGGTCCGGTCCGCCCGTGCCTCTCCCCTGCCGAAGCCCCCCGGACTCCATCTTCGGCGGTACCTGACGCGATGGCGGGCCGATCCGTTCTGGACGGTCCGCTATTTATTTGCCGAAATGGCTGAGTTTTCCGGTGAGGCACTGGTTTGCGTGCGCGGTGAGCGCCAGGTCTTCGCCGGCGTCCATTTTCGCGTCGCAAGCGGCGACGCGCTGGTTCTTGCCGGGCCCAATGGCGCGGGAAAGACGAGCCTGCTGCGCCTGATGGCCGGCCTGGCGCCGGCCGCCGGCGGAGTCATCGCGTGGGATCGGAAGCCTATCGCCGACGATCCGGATGCGCATCGCGCGCGGGTTCATTACGTGGGACATCTCGACGCCGTCAAAGCGACGCTCACCGTCGCCGAAAACGTGGCGTATGCCGCCGAACTGCGCGGCGCGCCGATGGCGCGTACGCGCCTGGCCCAGGCGCTGTCGCGCTTTGGACTCGAATCGTTGGCTGATCTACCGGCGCGCTACCTGAGCCAGGGGCAACGGCGGCGCGCCGCGCTCGCCCGCCTGCTTGCGGCGCCAGCGGCATTGTGGCTGCTCGACGAGCCGACATTGGCCCTCGACGCGGCCGCGCAAGAAGCGCTCGCTGCCGCGTTCGCCGAGCATCGTCGCGACGGCGGGCTGGTGGTCGTCGCCACGCATGCGCCGATCGCGCTCGCCGGCGCCGCAACGCTCGAACTCGGGCCGCCCGGATGAGCGCGTTCCTCACGCTGCTCCGCCGCGATCTGCGCCTCGCGCTTCGAAGCCCGGGCGACAGCGCGACGGTTCTGTCGTTCTTCGTCCTGGCCGTCATCCTCTTCCCGTTCGGCGTCGGCCCCGAACCGCAGGTGCTGGCCCGCATCGCCGCCGGCGTGGTCTGGGTCACCGCGCTGTTGGCATCGCTGCTCGCGCTCGAGCGCTTGTTTCAGCTCGACGCCGAGGATGGCGCGCTTGATCTCATCGTACTGGCGCCAGCACCCCTCGAGTTTCTGGTGCTGGCCAAGATTCTCGCCCACTGGCTGACCACCGGATTGCCGCTGGTGATCGCCGCACCGCTGCTCGGCCTGATGCTCCAGCTCGCCCCCGAGGGTTACGGCGCGCTGGCGCTGTCGCTCGCGCTTGGCACGCCGAGCTTGAGCCTTATCGGCGCGGTCGGCGCCGCGTTAACGCTCGGTGCGCGACGCGGAACGGTGCTGCTGCCGCTGCTCGTCCTGCCGCTCTACATTCCGGTGCTGATATTCGGAGCCGCCGCCGTCGACGCCGCGACGCACGGGCTGTCGGCGCGGCCGCATCTCCTGCTTCTGGCGGCGATGCTTGCCGCGGCGCTGGCGCTGGCCCCCTGGGCCATCGCCGCGTCGATCCGGCAAGCCGTTCAGCAGTAAGGAATATCCGGTCCCGCCGGCGTATCTGGCGGTCGCGGCATCGTGACCCGCGATAAGACGTGGAAAGCGCTAGGTTAAATCGCTAAATCCTTGTGATCGCCGGCACCGAAAATGCACCGCTTCGCCAACCCCGCCCGTTTCCAGCGCCTGGCCGCGTCCGTCCTCCCCTGGAGCGTCGCCGCGGCCGCGGTCCTGCTCGCCGCTGGGCTCTATTTCGCCTTGTTCGTCAGCCCGCGCGACTACCAGCAGGGCGAGACGGTGCGGATCATGTATGTCCATGTGCCCGCGGCGTGGATGGCGTTGTTCGTCTATGTCAACCTGGCGGCCGCCAGCGCGGTGGCGTTGGTGTGGAAGCATCCGCTGGCCGATCTCGCCGCCAAGGCGATGTCGCCGGTCGGCGCGACGTTCACCCTGGTCTGTCTCCTCACCGGCTCGCTGTGGGGCCAGCCGATGTGGGGAACATGGTGGGTATGGGACGCGCGGCTGACATCGGTGCTGGTCCTGTTCTTCCTTTATGTCGGCCACATCGCGCTGGCCAACGCCTTCGACGATCCGACGCGCGGCGCCAGATCGGCGGCGATCCTGGCGCTGGTCGGCCTGGTCAACGTGCCGGTCATCAAGTTCTCGGTCGATTGGTGGAACACGCTCCACCAGCCGGCGTCGATCGCCCGGCTCGATGCGCCGGCGATTCATCCGGCGATGTTGACCCCGCTGCTGCTGATGGCCGCCGGCTTCATGGCCTATTTCGTCGCCGTGACGATCATCCGCATTCGCGCCGAGATCCTCGAGCGCCGCTTGCGCGCATTGCGGCTCGCGCGGACCGCCGAGCCCGCCGGCGCGCTGGCCGCGGCCGACCGGCTGTGAGCGAGTTTCTCGCCATGGGCGGATACGCCGCTTTTATCTGGCCGGCCTATGGCGCGGCGGCCACGGCCCTCGTCGTCTTGCTGATCGTCTCGCTGAGGACGCTGCGCGCCCGCGAGGCGGAAATCGCCAGGGCCGAAGGCGCACGCGGACCGCGCCGGCAGGCGGACGATGACGCGTAAGCGCCGGCGGCTTTACCTGCTCGGCATGATGCTCGGCGGGCTGGGCGTGGCGACGGCCCTGGTGCTGAGCGCGTTTCGCGACAGCATCGTCTTTTTTTACAGCCCGAGCGAGATCGTCGAGAAACGGATCCCGCCCGATCGAGCGATGCGCATCGGCGGCCTGGTCGAAGTCGGATCGCTGCAGCGCGCGCAAGGCAGCCTCGAAATCCGCTTCCGCGTTACCGATCTGAACCACGCCGTAGCGGTGGTCTATGCCGGCGCGTTGCCCGATCTTTTCCGCGAGGGCCAGGGCGTCGTGGCGCAAGGCAAGCTCGACGGCGAAGGCGTATTCCGGGCAAGCGAGGTGCTCGCCAAGCACGACGAGAACTACATGCCGCCCGAGGTCGCCGAGGCGCTCAAGAAATCGGGGCACTGGCAAGATAAGGCGGGGGCCAAGAAATGATCGCCGAGCTCGGCCATTTCGCCTTGACGCTGGCGCTGGCGGTGGCGCTCGTGCAGGCGATCGTGCCGCTCGCCGGCGCGGCTAGAAGCGATCATCGAATGATGGCGCTGTCGCGGCCGGCGGCGCTGACGCAGTTCGGGTGCGTGGCGTTCGCCTTCGCCGCTTTGACCCACGCCTTCGTGGTTTCCGATTTCAGCGTCGTCAACGTGGCGCAAAACTCGCACTCGGCCAAGCCGATGCTCTACAAAGTGAGCGGCGCGTGGGGCAACCACGAAGGCTCGATGGTCCTGTGGGTGCTGATCCTTACGCTGTTCGGCGCGGCGGTGGCGGCGTTCGGCGGCAACCTTCCGGCGAGCCTGCGCGCCCGCGTGCTTTCGGTCCACTCGATGATCGGCGCGGCGTTTCTCGCCTTCATCGTCTTCACCTCGAATCCATTCCGTCGCCTCGACCCGCCACCGCTCGACGGCAACGGCCTCAATCCGCTGCTGCAGGATCCCGGTCTCGCGTTCCACCCGCCGTTTCTCTATCTGGGCTATGTCGGCTTTTCGATGGCGTTCTCCTTCGCCGTCGCGGCGCTGATCGAGGGCCGCGTCGATCCGGCATGGGCGCGCTGGGTCAGGCCATGGACGCTTGCCGCGTGGGCGGCGCTGACGCTCGGCATCGCGCTCGGCTCATGGTGGGCCTACTACGAGCTCGGCTGGGGCGGTTTCTGGTTCTGGGATCCGGTCGAGAACGCCTCGTTCATGCCGTGGCTGATCGGCACGGCGCTACTCCACTCGGCGATCGTCGTCGAGAAGCGCGACGCCCTCAAGAGCTGGACGATCCTCTTGGCGATCATCGCCTTCGGGCTGTCGCTGATCGGCACCTTCCTGGTGCGGTCGGGCGTACTGACCTCGGTGCACGCGTTCGCCGTCGATCCGGCGCGGGGATTGTTCATCCTGGCGATCCTCGTCGTCGCCGTCGGCGGGTCGTTGGCGCTCTACGCCATCCGCGCGCCGCGGCTCAAGGGTGGCGGGTTGTTCGCGCCGATGAGCCGCGAAGGCGCCTTGATCTTGAACAACCTTCTGCTGTCGGTGGCGGCGCTGACGGTGTTCATCGGCACGCTCTACCCGCTGTTCCTCGATGCGCTGTCCGGGGCCAAGGTGTCGGTGGGTCCGCCGTTCTTCAACTCGACGTTCCTGCCACTGATGGCGCCGCTGTTCCTGGCGCTGCCCGTCGGACCGCTCATCGCCTGGAAGCGCGGCGACATCGCGCAAGCCCTTCGCCGCCTGCGCTTCGCCGCGATCACCGCCACGGGCGTGGCGCTTGGGACGTTCTATCTCCTCGACGGCGGATCGCTTCTCGCGCTTGGCGGGCTGGCGCTCGCGGCCTGGCTCGTCTTCGGCGCGCTGGCCGAACTCGGCCATCGCATCGGCGCCGGCCGAGTTCCGATCGCCCAGGCGCTGGCGCGCGCGCGCGGACTGCCACGCGCCGCCTGGGGCATGGCGCTGGCGCATGGCGGACTCGGGCTCGCCGTCGCCGGAATTGTCGTCTCGCAGGTCTGGCAGGTCGAGCGCGTCGTCTTGATGCGCGCCGGCGACCGGCTCGAAATCGCCGGCTACACGCTCGCCTTCCAGGGCGTGACACGCGTCGCCGGCCCCAACTATCGCGCCGACCGCGGCGCGTTCGAAGTCGTGCGCGACGGCCGGACCGTCACGACCCTCTACCCCGAAAAGCGCGTCTATCCCGTCGGCGGCGCATCGACGACCGAGGCGGCGATCCACACCACCGGCTTCGCCGACCTTTATGTCGTGATCGGCGAGGCCGACGCGCCCGGCGCCGGCCAGCCGCTCAATCGCCCGCAAGCCGCAACCGGCGGACCCGACGCCGCATGGGCCGTGCGGGCGTACTGGAATCCGCTGGTGCCGTGGATCTGGTTCGGCGCGGTGGTGATGTTCCTCGGCGGCATCGTCTCGCTCTTCGACCGCCGCTATCGCGTCGGCGCGCCGACGCCCGCGCGCGTCCGCGCGCCGGCCGCGATCGCCGCCGAGTAGCCGCCGGCGAGCGTGACGATGCGCCGGCTCGTTTTCATCCTGCCGCTCGCCGTATTCCTCGCCATCGCCGCGTGGTTCGCGCTCGGCCTCACGCGCGATCCCGCCCGCGTACCCTCGGCGCTGATCGATCAGCCGATGCCCGCCGCGGCGCTGCCGCCGTTGCCGGGCGCCGGCGTGCCCGGGCTCGATCCGGCGGCGATCGCAGGCAAGGTCGCGCTGGTCAACGTCTTCGCGTCGTGGTGCGTGCCGTGCAAGGTCGAGCATCCGATCTTGATGCGCCTCGCGCGCGAGGGCGCCGTCGCCGTCTACGGCATCAACTACAAGGACGACGAAAGCCAGGCGCTGGCCTGGCTCAAGAACCTCGGCAACCCCTATCGCGCGATCGGTTACGACGGTTCGGGGCGCGCCGGCATCGAGTGGGGCGTCTATGGCGTGCCGGA
>DATFES010000049.1:0-4304 GCA_035250945.1 Alphaproteobacteria bacterium
GGTGTATGGCCGCCGCCCGATGGCGACCAGCACAACATCGGCGACGAGCGTCTCGGCGGCGCCGCCTTTCGCCGGCTCGATCGTCGCCTCGACGCCCTGATTGGTGAACTTGGCGGCGGTGACCTTCGTGCCGAGCTTGAAGGCGAGTCCCTGCTTGGTCAGTACGCGCTGCATCTGCTTCGCCACCTCGCCGTCCATGCCGGGAAGGACCCGGTCGAGGAACTCGACCACCGTCACCTCGCTGCCGAGGCGCTTCCACACCGAGCCCATCTCGAGGCCGATATAGCCGGCGCCGATGACGATCAGCCGCCGCGGCACCTCGGTCAGCGCCAGCGCGCCGGTCGACGAGACGATTCTGCTCTCGTCGATGGTCACGCCCGGCAATGGCATGACGTCGGAGCCGGTGGCGATGACGATGTTCTTGGCGGCAAGCGACGTCGTGCCGCCGCCGTCGCTCGAATGAACCTCGACCCTGCCCGAACCTGCAACGCGGCCGGCGCCTTTGATCCAATCGACCTTGTTTTTCTTGAACAGAAACACGATGCCGCCGGTGTTGTCGGCGACGACCTTGTCCTTGTGGCCCATCATCGCCTTGAGATCGAGCTCGACCTTGGCCACCTTGACGCCGTGCACGGCAAGCCCGTTTCGCGCCTCGTGAAACTTCTCCGATGAATGCAGCAGCGCCTTAGAGGGAATGCAGCCGACATTAAGGCAGGTGCCGCCAAGCGTCGCGCGCTTCTCGACGCACGCCGTCTTGAGGCCGAGCTGTGCTGCGCGAATCGCCGCGACATAGCCGCCGGGTCCGCCGCCGATCACCACCACGTCATATTGGATGTCCGCCATGGCGTCCGCCTCACATATCGAGGACGATGCGCTGCGGATCCTCGATGCACTCCTTGACACGGACGAGGAAGGTCACCGCCTCGCGCCCGTCGATGATGCGATGGTCGTAAGACAAGGCGAGATACATCATGGGCCGCACCTCCACCTTGTCGCCGGCCGCCATCGGCCGCGGCTGGATCTTGTGCATGCCGAGGATGCCCGATTGCGGCGGGTTGAGGATCGGCGTCGACATCAGCGAGCCGTAAACGCCACCGTTCGAGATGGTGAACGTGCCGCCGGTGAGATCTTCGATCGTCAACTTGCCCTCGCGCGCCTTCTTGCCGAGATCGTTGATCGTCTTCTCGATTTCGGCGAACGACATAGCGTCCGCGTCGCGGACCACCGGAACCACCAGGCCCTGCGGAGTGCCGACCGCGACGCCGATGTCGTAATGGTTCTTGTATATCAGATCGTCGCCGTCGATCTCGCCGTTGACCGCCGGAATCTCCTTGAGCGCGAGGATGCACGCCTTGACGAAGAACGACATGAATCCCAGGCGTACGCCGTGCTTCTTCTCGAACCCTTCCTTGTATCGCTCGCGCAGCGCCATCACCGCCGACATGTCGACCTCGTTGAAGGTGGTGAGCATGGCGGCGGTGTTTTGTGCCTGCTTGAGGCGCTCGGCGATCCGCTTGCGCAGCCGCGTCATTCGCACCCGCTCCTCGCGCGGCCCAAGCTCGCGTGAAACATGCGGCGCGGGCGCTGGTGGCGGCGCGGCGGGTTGCGGCAGCGGGCGCGCCTGCAGCACGTCGGCCTTGGTCACCCGCCCGTCCTTGCCCGTGCCGGCGATCTGGTCGGCCGCAAGCCCACTTTCGGCGAGCGCTTTGCGCGCTGCCGGTCCGGGATCTTTCGCCGCGGCGGACGCGGCTGCGACCGGTATTGGCGCGGCGGCCGGTTTGGCGGCCGGCGCCGCCGGTTTCGCCTTCGCCGGCGCGGCGCCTTCGGCGATGCTGCCGAGCAGCGCGCCGACGCCGACCGTCTCGCCGGAAGTGGCGACGATCTGCGACAAGGTTCCGGCGGCCGGCGCATTCACCTCGACGGTCACCTTGTCGGTTTCGAGCTCGACCAGCGGCTCGTCGGCGGCGACCGCCTCGCCGACGGTCTTGAACCATTTGGCGACCGTCGCCTCGGTCACCGATTCGCCCAGCGCGGGCACCTTGATCTCAAGCGCCATCGTGTCATCCCCGGTCTCTGACGCGCGCCCTCAAGCGGCAAGCGCTTCGTCGATCAACTTTTCCTGCTCTTGACTATGCCGGCGGTAAAGGCCGGTCGCTGTCGACGCCGATTCGCGGCGGCCGACATAACGCGGGCGCTTGGCCGCCACGTTGATCGCCGAAAGCGCCTCCTCGATGCGATGCTCGACGAAGGACCATGCGCCCATGTTGCTCGGCTCCTCCTGGCACCAGACGACCTCGGCGTTGCGATAGCGGGCGAGCTCGGCCTCGGCCGATTTCCTGGGAAACGGATAAAGCTGCTCGACGCGCAAGATCGCCACGTCCTTGACGCCGCGTTTCTCGCGTTCCTCGATCAGCTCGTAGTAGACCTTGCCCGAGCACAGCACGACGCGCCGCACCTTGTCATCGCCGAGAAGCGGCGCGTGCTCCGCGATCAGGCGATGAAACGTCGTTCCCGGCCCCAGATCGGCGAGCGCCGACACGGCGACTTTGTGCCGCAGCAGCGATTTCGGCGTCATGATGATCAGCGGCTTGCGGAACGGCCGGCGCACCTGGCGGCGCAGCGCATGGAAATAATTGGCCGGCGTGGTCAGGTTCGCTACCTGCATGTTGTCCTCGGCGCACATCTGCAAATAGCGCTCGAGACGCGCCGAGGAGTGCTCGGGCCCCTGGCCCTCGTAGCCGTGCGGCAGCAGCATGACCAGTCCCGACATGCGCAGCCATTTCGACTCGCCCGAGGATATGAACTGGTCGACGATCACCTGCGCGCCGTTGGCGAAGTCGCCGAACTGCGCCTCCCACATGATGAGCGCATGCGGCTCGGCGAGCGAATAACCGTACTCGAAGCCGAGCACTCCTGCCTCGGAGAGCGGGCTGTCGAACACCTCGAATGTCGCTTGGCCGGGGCGAATGTGATTGAGCGGGATGTGCCGCTCCTCGCTCTGCTGATCGACGAGAACGGCGTGGCGCTGAGAAAACGTGCCGCGGCCCGAATCCTGCCCCGACAGCCGTACCGGCGTTCCCTCGGCGAGCAACGTGCCGAAAGCGAGCGCCTCGGCCGTCGCCCAGTCGATGCCCTTGCCGCCCTCGAGCATCTTGCGCTTGTTGTCGAGCAGCCGGCGGATGGTGCGATGGGCGCTGAAACCATCGGGCACGCGGGTCAGCGCCTGGCCGACTTCGCGCAGCAGCTCGAGCGCCGCCTGTGTTTCGCCGCGGCGATCCTCGCCCGAGGCGACTTCGAGGCCGCTCCACGCGCCCTCCAGCCAATCGGCCTTGTTCGGCCGATAGCTGTTGGCCGTCGCGAACTGCGCCTCGAGGTGGGCTTGGAAGTCGCTGGCGATCCGCTCCGCCTCCTCGGCGCCAACGACGTTCTCGGCGACCAGCCGTCCGGCATAGATCTGACGCGCCGTCGGGTGCTCGGCGATCTTGCGGTACATCAGCGGCTGGGTGAACGCCGGTTCGTCGCTCTCGTTATGGCCGTGGCGGCGATAGCAGAACATGTCGACGATGGCGTCTTTTTTGAAGCGCTGGCGGAACTCGGTCGCGATGCGTGCGACGTGCACCGCCGATTCGGCGTCGTCGCCATTGACGTGAAAAATCGGCGCCTGGATCATCTTGCCGACGTCGGTCGGATAAGGCGACGAGCGGGCGAATTTCGGCGAGGTGGTGAAGCCGATCTGGTTGTTGACGATGAAATGGAGCGTGCCGCCGGTGCGATAGCCGCGCAGCTCGGACAGCATCAGCGTCTCGCCGACCAGCCCCTGTCCGGCGAAGGCCGCGTCGCCGTGCATCAGCAGGCCCATCACCTCGCCCATGGCCTCCTCGCGGCTCAGGTGCTTGCGCTGCATCTGCTTGGCCCGCACCTTGCCGAGGGTCACCGGGTCGACCGCCTCGAGATGCGAGGGATTGGCGGTGAGCGACAGATGGACGACGTTGCCGTCGAACTCGCGATCGGCCGACGTGCCGAGGTAATATTTGACGTCGCCCGATCCCTGGACGTCCTCGGGATTGGCCGGATGGCCCTGGAATTCGGAGAAAATCGCGGCGAACGGCTTTCCCATCATGTTGGCGAGCACGTTGAGGCGGCCGCGATGGGGCATGCCGATTACGATCTCGCGCACGCCGAGCTGGCCGCCGCGCTTGATGATCTGCTCGAGCGCCGGGATCATCGCCTCGGCGCCCTCGAGGCCGAAGCGCTTGGTGCCGATGTATTTCTTGTCGAGGAAGCGCTCGAAACTTTCGGCCGCC
>DATFES010000065.1:0-3500 GCA_035250945.1 Alphaproteobacteria bacterium
CGATCGCCGGATTGATCCGGCGCAATCGCGCGAATACGCCGCTGATCTCTCCCATCAGATAACGAAAGGTGTCGATGAAGTGGATCGCGGTCTCGTGGATGAGGAAGCGCCGCATCTTCTGAAAATACGGCTGGCGATCAAGATAGGCGTGCGGGCCCTGGCCATCTCCGGGTCGCAGGCGGAAGGAGATCGCGAGCGGCGTTCCAAGCGCGCCGTCGCGCAGGAGCCGCGAAGCCTCGCGGTACCACGGCATGAAACGAAAATTCTCGTGGGCCACGAGCAGCACGCCCGCGCGCTCGGCTGTCTCGACGATTCGTTCGGCCTCCTCGTATGTCGGCGCGAGCGGCTTCTGGCAGATCATCGCGACCCTGCGAGCGGCGCCGAGCGCGACCAGGTCAAGGTGCGAATCTGGCGGCGTGACGATGTCGAGTAGGTCGGGTCGGGTCCGGTCGAGCATTTCCGCGGCATCGGCGACCACGACCGCGCCTGGAAAATCGACCTTTCGCGCTTGCGCCCGGGCGATGTTGGTGTCGCAGATTCCGACGATTTCGACGCCTGGGATACGTCGCCACGCATCGTAATGAAACTGGCTGAAGTATCCGGCGCCGACCACTGCAACCCTGATGACCCGTGTCATGGGGAAAGCGCTTAACCGGTTGCGAGGGGCGAAGCGATGCGTTCGATCACCGCCTTGGCGATGGCGACCGTTCCGTCGACGCCGCCGAACTCCATCGGCCGCACGGCGCCCTCGGCAAACGCGGCGAACACAGCGTTCTCCAGAGAAACGGCGGCGATTCGCGCGCCCGCCACATCATGGCGCTCGCCGAGCCAGTCCAGCATCATCGCCGCCGATAGCAGCATCGCCGTGGGATTGGCCGTGCCCCGCCCGGCGATGTCCGGCGCCGAACCGTGGCTCGGCTGGAACATGGCGTGCTCGTCGCCGATGTCGGCCGATGGCGCCATCCCCATGCCGCCGATCAGGCCTGCGCCAAGATCCGAAAGTATGTCGCCGAACAGGTTTTCGGTGACGATGACGTCGAAGTCCCAAGGCTTGCGCACCAAGTCGAGCGCCATGGCGTCGACATAGTGGCTGCGCGCCTCGACGTCGGGAAATAGCTGTGCGCGCTCCTCGAAGATCCGGCGGAAAAAAGCGAAGGAGCGAAAAACGTTCGCTTTATCGACGCAGGTTACCGACGACGGTCGGCGACGGCGCTTCTGGCGCCGCCGCGCCAGTCTGAAGGCGAAATCGAATAGCCGTTCGCTGGTCGCCCGCGTAATCGCCATCGTGTCGCGCGCCTCGCGATCGGCTTCGATGACCCCCTTGCCGCGCGAAGCGAACATGCCCTCGGTCGATTCCCTCAAAATAACGAAATCGATCGCCTTCGCGCGCGAGTCGGCCAGCACCGCCGGAGTTCCGGGGACGGCGCGGATCGGCCGTACGCCCGCGTAAAGCTTGAGCTTGAAGCGCAGGTCGAGCTGCGGCGCAATCTCGGTGCCGTCGGCGTAGCGGATATCCGGCCATCCCATGGCGCCGAAAAGAATCGCGTCGGCGCGAGCGCATTTCGCAAACGTCGCGTCGTCCAAAGCCGCACCCGTCTCGCGAAAATACCTGGCGCCCCCGGGCAGGCACTCGAGATCGAGCGCGAATCCTCCGATCCGGCGTTCGAGCGCCTCGAGAACCCTAAGGCAGGCGTCCATCACTTCGACGCCGATACCGTCTCCCGGCAAGACGGCGATCGCGAAGGCGGCGTTTTTCATTCGCGCCGCGTCACACGTGCGCAAGGCGACGGCGCCGCGGGACGCCCGGCGGTTTGCAGCCGCATCTTTCGTGACAGCGGCGATAGGAATCGCGCCGTGTCTCCCCCCATCCCCCGCGCCTTCGTTCGAATGACTCCGCTCGTTGGGCCAAAACGTATACATAAACCCATACGGTGTCGATCCAGGAACGTCGGCGTCCATCGCCTCGGCGGCCCGTCTTCGGCCAAAGTTTGTCCTAGGCCGCGATGCTGGCTGGGTTTGGCGCGCGACGTCGTGACGCCATGATCGTGGCGGCGCCGAGCAGGTAAAACATGGCAAGCGCGACGAAGATCGATCGTGGTTCGCCGAAGTCGAGCAATACGCCAAAAAGTGCCGGCGCGATCGCGCTGCCGACGTTGAGGCCGGTCGAGACGAAAGCGAATACAGTGCCGATCGCCGATTTCGGCGCGATCGATCGCACGAGCAGATCGCGCGATGGGCGTATCGCACCTTGCAAGGCGCCGATCGTCACGAACATCGCGAACAATATCGCGACAGGCAAAGCTACGGTTCCCGCCGATCCCGCCGTGAGCGCCGTTAATACGAGGGCGTACCCGACGATCGAGCTATGACGGATGGTCCGATCGGCGAGAAAACCGCCGCCCAATACCCCCAGCGCCGTTGCAACGAGCATTCCGGTCAGCACTCCGTTCGAAGCGCCAAGGTCGAGGCCATGGAACGCAACCAAGGCGGCGACGAGAAACGCCTGCATTCCCGCCGACGCCATACCAATGGCGACGAAGAAACCGAACATCGCGAGAACCGCCGTCGACGTCATCGCACGCCAGTGGCGGACCGGCGCGTTCTGGGCCGGCGAGGCCGTCGATGGACGCGAAAGCGCGGCATCATCGCGCAACCGGTCGCCAAAACGCAGGATGACCGCGATGGCGGCGAGCGAAAGCGCGCCAGCGGCGAACAGGGCGCCGCGCCAGCCAAACGCCGAAGCGAGGACGAGGATAACCGGCGGCGCAGCGGCGAAACCAAGGTTGCCGGTGAATGTATGGATGCTGAACGCACGCCCCAGCCGCGCCGGATCGACCGCGGCGTTCAAGATCACATAATTGGCTGGATGAAACACGCTGTTCCCGACGCCGGCAAGAAGCATGAGGACGGCCATTGCCCAATATGCGTCAACTGCGCCGATTGCCGCGATCGCGATGCCCATCAACGCCAGTCCGGCCATCAGCAAATACTTGGCGCCATAGCGGTCGGCGACGATTCCGGCCACGACCTGAAGGCAGCCGGTGGCGATGTTGAGCAGCGTGACCAGAAGCCCGAGCGCCGCATAGCTCAGGCCCAGTTCGGCTTGCATCAGTGGAAACAGCGGCGGCAGCGCCAGCATATAGAAATGGCTGAGGCCGTGCCCGGCGCCGATGATCGCCTGCACCGGCGCGTTGGCGCCATTGTTCATCATCGCTGGTCCGCTCATGCGGTGATCGCCCCGCCGAAATTTGTCGCACTATAACGGTTGCAAATCGGACGAACAAATTCGAGTCCGGCCGTCGCTGCTTCGATTGACAGACATCTGACGGTTCCTCGATACTCGCCGCAACGCCGTCGCTTGACGTGGCGCAACAATCATCGACCAGATCGAACCGGGAGGAATACGCATGACAAAGATTCGGCTCGTATCGACTCGCCGCTCGTTGCTCAAGGGCGCCGCGGCCATCGCCGCCGGAACGGCGGCGCCGGCGATCCTGTCA
>DATFES010000073.1:0-2237 GCA_035250945.1 Alphaproteobacteria bacterium
CCGATCTCGATCAAGCGCGCCCCTATTCGATCGCCGGCGCCCCCGCCAGCGACGGCGCCGCAGCGGACGGACAGCTTGAATTCTTCATCACCCGACATCCGGAAGGCTTGGCGAGCGGCTGGCTCCATGGGCGCGCGGGGCCAGCGGTCCGCCTGGCCATCCGCGGGCCTTATGGCGAGTTTCATCTGCCGCGTGATCGCGATGTGTCGGTCCTGGCGCTAGCCGGCGGCACCGGCTTGTCGCCGATTTTGTCGGTGCTAGAAGGCGAGCTCCGCGCCGGCCTATCCGTTCCGGTCGATCTCATGTTCTCGGTACGCGACCGCGGCGAGGCGTTCGCGCTCGAAAGGCTGGCGGCGCTGGAGCGCCGTTACGCCAATTTCCGTTTTCGCGTAAATTTGACGCGCGAAAACGCCGCTCCAGAGGGCTGGATGACCGGGCGAATTCCGGCCCTGCTCGCCACTGAGCGCCGCGATCTGGCTCGACATAGCGTTCTTATCGCCGGCCCGCCCGGTTTCGTCGACGATTGCGCCGATACGGTCAAGCGCCTGGGTGCCTCGGCCGATCGCGTGCAAACCGATTCGTTCCTGCCGCGCGCGCCAGCAGCTAGGCCGGATTTCGGCTGAGCGCCGCCGATAGACCGTCGAGAAGAATGTCGGACGCGAGATCCGCAAAGCTCTGCGGGCTCATCGGCCCCTCGGGGCGATACCACGTATAGGTCCAATTGATCAGCCCATAAAACGCCATCGCCGCCGGCATGCGAAAATGCGGGCGGCGGCCAAGCCCCGGCGCTATGCCGACAATGAGCCGGAGCATGGTGGCGACAAGCTCCCGCTCCTTGGCGACGATGGCGGCGCGGCTTCGCGGCGGTAAACGGTCGAGTTCGTTCAAAAGCAGGATGTGTTTGGCGCGCGCGGTCGCGTAGATACGCATGTGGGCGCGCACGACCTCGCGAAATATCTCCCGGCCGGATCCCGGACTGTGCGTCGCCTCATGCACGGCGTGCGTCAAGCGATCCATGTGGGCCGACAACAGATCATGGAGGATCGACTGTTTCGAATCGAAATAATGATAGATGAGCGACTTGGTGCATTCGCAGGCCCGGGCGACGTCGCTGATCGACGTCTGGGCGAAGCCGCGTTCGGCGAATAACTCGGCCGCGCGCTCGCGGATGAGCTCGCGCTTGGCTTCATAATCTTCTGCGCGGGGCCGGCCCATGGCGATACCTGCGTCGCCGTTCCGTCAGACTGGGGCCGCCGTCCTCAGAAAACCGGAATGATATCGGCGGGGTCGAATGCGACCGTCCTGCCGTCGATGCCGATTTCGGGAATCCCTGGGAACTCGACGCCGTGCGGCTCGAGCAGGCCCTTCATTTTGAGCACGGCGGCGCGCCAATTCTCGCGCCGTTCAGCGAGCGTGAGAATCCCCAGGCCGGCATCGCGCGCCACATCCTCGAGCATGAGATGGGCCGGACGCCATGTCTCCGGCAGCTCCCAGAACTGCTCCGGCGGCTCGTAAAGAATTCCTGAAAGAAACACGTATCCGGCGCGAAGCTGCTTGGTGATCTGCGCTCGCATCTCGTCGGTGAGCCTGGGCAGCAGGCGCTCGAGAATGGCGAGACAAATGCCCATGTGGCGCGCCTCGTCACGGCCGACGTTGCGAAACGCCTCCTTGAACACCGGAATCGTCGTCCGCTGATACATGCTGTGGAACAATGTCGCCGACGCGACCTCGCCCATGAGGAAAGAGGTGAACAAGATGGCGAGTGGATATTTCCCCACACCTTTCTTGAAACCTTCCCAGTAGCGACCGCCATTGTGGTAGTACCAGAGCACGTTGTTGCGCGCCAATTTGCCGAGCGGGGTTTGCGGCTCGTATCCGAGCGGCCCATTCGGCGTCAGCGATTGAATGGCGAGCTGGCAAATCTCCTCGTGATTGACTTCGTCGCGCGTCACGGAAAAGAAGCACTTGCGGACCGGATCTTCTTCGTGGCTTTCATAAGTGTGGATCATCGCCCGGGCGAAGACGGCCGGACCGGACGAATCAAAAACCGAAAGCAACGCCCACCAGTAAGCCATTGCGTAGCGCTGATCGAGGGTGAACGCGTCCACATCGAGCGTGTTCCACGGCAGCTTGTTCGGCGCCCATCCGGGATCGCGCGAGGCATCGTAAATCTGCGCCAGCTTCGGCGTCTCGACCCGCCACTCGAGCGGAAAAATGTTTCCTTCCTTGAACGGCGG
>DATFES010000085.1:0-3456 GCA_035250945.1 Alphaproteobacteria bacterium
GCGATGCAGGGAATCCGCATCCCGCGGCAAGCATCCTCCAGCGCCCGGCGCAGCTTGTCGTCGACCAGCGTGTACAGCACCAGGCCCGGGTTCGCCTCGATGCCCTGGACGACGCGCTCCAATTGGCGCGCCGAGCGCACCATCGACCAGGCATGCTCGATCGCATGCGCGTCTTCGTACTGGACGAGACAGGCGCGAGCGACCGAATGGATCGTCTCCCCGGTCGCGTCCGAGACCAGATGCAAATGGAAGGTCCTCATCCACCGACGCCGGATGTATTGATGTGAAACATGAGGATCAATGACCGCTTATCCCCAGGCCGCCAATATTGACGCACCTGATGTGCTCGGCCGTACCGGCGATCGCAGCCTCCGGACAACCCCGCGCCGCCGTGGTGAGTCGTCTGCATGACCTACGCGCCATTCGTCTTATCCCGTTTTTTCAACTTGTTCCGTGCCGGGCGTTGCCGTTGAAAAGGCGGCGTTTTGTCGTGACGCTCCACGAGAACCCACAACCTCCCGCACGAACGCGCCGTCGGTCGCCGCGATTGTGCATGGTCGGCCCGGCGCGGAGAATTCCCATGTCCCACAGGCATCCACTACTACCTCATCCTTACTGATTCTATTTAGGAAAGGTAGTATGAAGCGACCTCGCCGGGTTCCTTTCCCGGCTTTGCCTCCGCCGAGCGCCAACCCACCGCCCCCGTGCCACAAGCTCCCGAGCTCGCCCAGGCCAAATCATTCATCCGCGCGCTGCGGGGTGAGATTCACGCCGAGCCGCCGTTTTGGTTCATGCGCCAAGCCGGGCGCTATCTGCCCGAGTATCGGGAATTGCGGGCCCGAGCGAGCGATTTCATCGAACTCTGCCTGACGCCGGAATTGGCCAGCGAGATCACGCTGCAGCCAATCCGCCGCTTCGCGATGGATGCGGCGATCCTGTTTTCCGACATTCTGATGGTGCCCTATGCGCTCGGGCAAACGATCCAATTCCGCGAGGGTGAAGGGCCCGTTCTGTCGCCGGTACAAACCTCGGCGGACATCGACCGCCTCGCCGAACGCGTCGACGAGTTCGCCCGTCGGCTGGAGCCGGTATTCGAGACCGTGCGCCGGGTGTCCAGCGCTTTGCCGCTCGACACGGCGCTGATCGGCTTTGCCGGCGCGCCGTGGACCGTGGCCACGTATATGGTCGAGGGCGGATCGAGCCGCGATTTCTCCCGCGTTCGCGCCTTCGCCTATCGCGAGCCCGAAGCTTTCGGCCGCCTGATCGATCTCCTGGTCGAGGCGACCGGAATCTATCTCGTCGAGCAGATCAGGGCCGGAGCCGAGGCGATCCAGATATTCGATAGCTGGGCGGGGGTGCTGCCGGACAGCGAGTTCGAGCGTTGGTGCGTGCGGCCGATCCAAGAAATCGTCGCCTTCGTCCGGCATCGTCACCCGGCGGTGCCGATCATCGCGTTTCCCAAGGGCGCCGGCGTGCACTACCGCGATTTCGCCGAATCGACCGGCGTCGAGGCGGTGAGTTTGGACGCTACGGTACCGATCGATTGGGCGGCGCGCGAGGTTCAACCCTTGGCGACGCTGCAAGGCAATCTCGATCCGATTTTATTGGTCGTTGGCGGCCGGCCGATGGAAAGGGCGGCGCGGCGCATCCTCGATGTGCTCAATCGCGGTCCGTTCGTGTTCAATCTCGGCCATGGCATCCTGCCGGAAACGCCGGTCGAGAACGTCATGCGATTGTGCGAAATCATCCACAAATGGCGGGCATGAGGTACCTTGCCCGAACACGATCGCCACGCCGCCATGCGTAAGATCGCCGTCGTGCTTTTCAACCTTGGCGGGCCCGATCGACCGGCCTCGGTGCGGCCATTCTTGTTCAACTTGTTCAACGACCCGGCGATCGTCGGCGCGCCATCGCCGCTGCGCTTTCTTCTTGCCAAGTTCATCGCCTGGCGACGCGGACCAAAGGCGGAGGCGATCTACGCCGAGCTCGGCGGCGGGTCGCCGCTGTTGGCGAACACCGAAGCGCAGGCGCGGGGCCTCGAGGCGGCGTTGGCGTCGCTGGGGCGCGTGCGCGTGTTTATCGCCATGCGCTATTGGCATCCGGTGAGCGACGCCGCCGCGCGCCAGGTCGCTGAATTCGCGCCCGACGAGTTGGTGTTGCTGCCGCTCTATCCGCAGTTTTCGACGGCGACGACGGCGTCCTCGCGGCTCGACTGGGACCGCGCCGCGCGCCGCGCCGCAATCGCCGCGCCGCCGCGCACGGTGTGTTGCTACCCGGGCGACCGCGGGTTCGTTCGCGCGCTGGCCGATTTGATTCGTCCCGCGCACGCCCGCGCCAGCCAGCATGGGCGGCCGCGCGTGCTGTTCTCCGCCCATGGGCTGCCCAAGCGGGTAATCGAACGCGGCGATCCCTACCAGTGGCAGGTCGAACGCACGGCAAGCGCCGTCGTCGCCGCGTTGGCGGCGAACCTCGACTGGGCGATCTGCTACCAAAGCCGGGTCGGGCCGCTCGAATGGATCGGGCCGTCGATCGGGGACGAAATCGAACGCGCCGGCCGGGAGCGGCTTCCGACAGTGGTCGTCCCGATCGCATTCGTGTCCGAGCATTCGGAAACGCTGGTCGAACTCGACATCGAATACCGGAGGAGGGCAGCAAGGGCGGGCGTACCGCACTATGAGCGCGTTCCCGCGGTCGCCACGCATCCGGCCTTCATCGCCGGTCTCGCCGATCTCGTGCGAGGCGCGCTCGGCCGAGCGCCGGGCGCGTGCAGCGGCGACGGCGCGCGGCTTTGTCCGGCCGCGCGGACCGGTTGCGCGATGGCGGGGTGAGGCCGTGTTTGGCGACTTTGCTCGCGCCTATGGCGGCTTCGTGGTCGAGCATTATCCGTGGATCAAGGCGCTCCATGTGATCGCCGTCATCGCATGGATGGCCGGGCTCTTGTACCTGCCGCGCCTGTTCGTCTATCACTGCGAGGCGAAGCCGGGGTCGCAATGGTCGGAGACGCTCAAGGTGATGGAGCGCCGTCTTCTGCGCGCGATCATGAACCCGGCGATGCTCGCGACATGGATCTTCGGGCTTCTGCTCCTCTCGGCGCAGGACCTCGGCCAAGGCTGGCTGCAGGCAAAGCTCGGCCTGGTGGCGGCAATGACCTGGCTGCACCACATTTTCGCGCGATGGCGCAAGGACTTCGCCGCCGACCGTAATGCACGTTCGCGGCGCTTCTACCGTTTCGCCAACGAGGCCCCGACGCTGCTGCTGATCGCCATTGTCATCCTGGTCGTCGTCAAGCCTTTTTGACAAATCGGTGAAATATTTGACGCTTTAGGGCAATTGACTTAAGGCCGCCCATTGATTAATTGACTACTGGCGGACCTGTCCAAGGGCCGCCGAACGGCCAGCCCGGGTTTTCGCCCGGCGATGATTGGCCGGCCAACCTCCGCCACAATCGATTGGGTC
>DATFES010000096.1:0-2256 GCA_035250945.1 Alphaproteobacteria bacterium
GACCCAAGCGCGCGGTCGACATTGGGCCATGGGTCGGGGAGCGTCGAACGTGGGGAACGGCCGACATGCAGCCGATCTACATTACCTACCTGAACGCCGCCGACATCGAAGCGCTCGAAATCAGCGACGACGAGATCCTCGGCGCCGTCGAGACCGGTTTGCGCGCCCAAGGCCGCGGCCAGACCGTGATCGAGCCGCGTATGCATCTCGTGCCCGATCCGGCGTTCAATGGCCATTTCAACGTGCTGCGCGGGTATATCGCGCCATTGGGTTACGCCGGGGTCAAGATCGTCGGCGACTACGTCGACAACTATAAGCGCGGCCTGCCGTCGGAGATGGCGCTGCTCAACCTGTTCGATCCGCATACAGGCGCGCCGCGCGCCGTGCTCGACGCCACCGCCATCACCGATCAACGCACCGGCGCGATGACGGCGATCGGCGCCAAGCACCTGGCGCGCAAGACTTCGCGCATTCTCGGCCACATCGGCGCGCGCGGCACGGCGTATTGGAACGTCCGACTGCTGGATCGCCTGTTCGACTTCGCCGAGATTCGCGTCCACTCGCGACGCAAGGAGAGCCGCGACGCGTTCGCCCAGCGTTTGTCGCGCGATCTGAAGAAGCCCGTCGTCGCGACCGACGACTGGGAGCGGTGCGTCACCGGCGCCGACATCGTCGTCGAGGCGTCGCGACTGGAGAAGCCTGCGCCGCTGCTCAAGACCGAGTGGATCAAGAAAGGCGCCTTTGTCGTACCCTATGGCACGATGAGCGCGGTCGAGCTGACGCTTACCGACATCATGGACAAGCTGGTGGTCGACGACTGGGGCCAATGCAGGCAGGGCCAGTTCGGATCGCTGCGCCGGCACGTCGAGACCGGCAAACTCAGCGAAAAGACGCTCCACGCCGAGCTCGGCGAGATTGTCGCCGGCAATAAGGCAGGCCGTACTTCCGATGAGGAGACGATCCTCTTGTGGCATCGCGGCCTGAGCTTGAGCGATATCGCGCTCGGCGCGGCGATGCTGGAGAAGGCCGGCCAGCTCGGCATCGGTCACCGGCTGCGATATGCGTGACGCGTCATGCCGGGTTCGTTGAAGCATGAGGATACAACCCGGCTGGCTTTGATCGCCAATGCGCGCATGTATTCTTCCACTCCCCGCGCCGCGGCGGCCTGGCGCGCATTGTTCGAAATCGTCGCCGATCGCGCCGATGTCGCGCTGACCAAGATCGACCATCCGTTCCCAGCGCCACTGGAAGCGTTGTGGGAGCGCGACGATCTCGGCGCCGCCTTCATGTGCGGCTGGCCGTATGCGCGGAATTTTACCCGACATCGACTTGTTGCCGCGCCGGTCCCGTCGCCGCCGCGTTACGAGGGGCGTCCGATCTATTTCACCGACTTCGTGGTGCGCGCCGATTCTTCCATCCGTTCGCTGAACGACGTCCTCGGGCTCCGGTTCGCCTATACCGTGGAAACCTCGCATTCGGGTTGGAACGCGCCACGTCATCATCTCCTGAAATTCCGTACGCCCGAGCGGACGCGGCTCTTCGCCGAGACGCTCGGGCCGTTCGTCACTCCGCTGCGAGCGCTCGCTGCGGTGATTGATGGCACGACGGACGCAGCGCCGATCGATTCCTACGTCATCGATCTGGTACGCGCGCACGATCCCGCGACCGCGGCGACGATCCGCGTCATCGAGACGACCGAAGCGGCGCCGGTCCCGCCGCTGGTGGCTTCGCCCGCGATCGATCCCGCGATCGCCGCGCGGATCGGCGATGCTTTCGTGGCCCTCGCCGACGACCGAGCGGCCGCGCCGCACATGGCGGCGCTGTTGCTCAAGGGTTTCGCGCGCCCCAGCGCCGGCGAGTATCGGATCACTCTCGAGCGCGCCGCCGCGGCGGAAGCGGCCGGGTACGCACGGATCGTCTAGTACGAGCCCTCGCCGTCGCCGATCCGCGCCAGGATCGCGTCGAGCGAAAGCTGTCCACGCTCCATCCCATCGCCATCGACCACCCGCGCATGGCGCGCGCCCTTCGCCAGCATCAGCGACAGCGCGTCGCGCAACGTCGTGTCGGGCGAAACTGCCGGCCCGCCGCCGACCCCGACCAAGGCCGACATGGCGTCCTTGACGCCGACCAGCGACAGTCGCTTGAGGGCGCGGTCGGCGCCGACGAAGTCCTCGACGAAGGCGTCGGCCGGCCGCGTAAGAATTTCATCGGGCGTGCCGTATTGGACGAGTTTTCCATCGCGCAGGATGGCGATGC
>DATFES010000410.1:0-2263 GCA_035250945.1 Alphaproteobacteria bacterium
ATACGCCGGGCGGCTCGAAGGCTTCAATTTCGCGCCCGATATAGGCGCCCGCGATGGCGCGCGCTCGTTGCTCGCCGCCGCCAACAAGGCGCTGCGCCGCGACGTCGGCGAGCGCGTGCGCGGGCTGGCCGGCGCCGCCGACGACGCATTCGCGCTGACGCTGGACGGTTTCATCGCCTGGCAGGGACACAAAATCGCGCGGCTAGTGGCGAGCGAGGACCCGCTTGAACCGCGGGTCGAGGTGTTGCCGGCCGATCTGCTCGAGCCGCCGCACCGCGAGGCGATTCGCCGCCGGCTTTCGGCCTGGCTTGCCATCCATCTCGGTCATGCGCTGGCGCCGCTGTTCGCGTTGCGTGCGGCACAGCTGAAGGGCGTCGCGCGCGGACTGGCGTTCGAATTGTCGCAGGCGCTCGGCTGCCTGCCGACGCGCGTCGTGGGCGACCGCGTCGCGACGCTCGATGCGGCGGGTCGCCAGGCGCTCGCCGCGCTCGGCGTCGTCGTCGGCGAGGCGGCGCTGTTCTTGCCAGCGCTCAAGGACGCGCGCCGCATCGCGCTGCGCGCGCTGCTTTGGTCCATTCATGTCGGTCGCCACCGGCCGCCGCCGCCGCCGCTGGTGTCGTTTCCACGCCCGCCGGAGCACGACGACGCATTTCTGGCGGCGTGCCTCTACCTGCCCACGGGGCCGCTCTACGTGCGCGCCGATCGGCTCGAACGGCTGGCCCGGCAGGCCTGCCAGCTCGCCCGCCACGGACCGTTCACTGGAACGCGCCGGCTGGCCGAGACGATCGGGGTTCGAGTCGAGGACCTCGCCGGCCCGCTTGCTGCGCTGGGATACATCGCCATACGCGGCGAAGGCGGCACGACCTTCTCGAACAAACCGACGCGTGCGCGGCGGCGCCGTGTTCGCCGGAGCGTCGCGCCGAACCCGGATTCAAGCTCGCCGTTCGCCGCGCTGAATCGGCTCGTGCGCAAGTGAGTCGTTTGGCATGCCTCGCGCCGGTCGAGGGCGCAACGCAGCGGGTCGACAAATGGTTGTGGTGCGCGCGCTTCGTCAAGACCCGGAGGCTCGCCCAGCGCCTCGTCGCCGAAGGCCGAGTGCGCGCCGCGGGGCGAGTGGTGGCGAAGCCGCATCATGCGCTCAAGGCCGGCGACGTACTGACCTTTCCGCAGGGCCATCATATCCGCGTCGTCCGCGTCGTCGCGCTGGCGCAACGGCGCGGACCGGCGACCGAGGCACGCGCCCTTTACGAAGACCTCGCGCCGCCCGGTTGAGCGAAGCCGTGTCCGTTTCCGCGTGACAAACGCGGGGCTTGGCGGATAGATGTCGGAGAACGACGCTCGCGAGGAGGCGCCAGGGCATGGAGGTGGGATCGACGGAATTCTGGCTGGCGCTGCTCCAGATCATCTGGGTCAACATCATTCTTTCGGGCGACAACGCGGTGGTCATCGCGCTTGCATGCCGCTCCTTGCCGCCGCGCCAGCAAAAATGGGGGATCATTCTCGGCGCCGGCGCGGCGGTTCTTCTGCGCGTCATTTTCGTGTTGATCATCTCCTACCTGCTCGAACTGCCATACCTCAAGATCATCGGCGGCCTGCTGCTGTTCTGGATCGGCTACAAGCTGATGATGCCGGAAGAGGGGGAGGGCCACGGCGTCGAGGCCGGCTCGAACCTGATGCGCGCGGTGACGATCGTGCTGTGGGCCGATCTCGTGATGAGTCTCGACAACGTAATCGCCATCGCCGCCGCGGCGCGCAACGACACGCTCTTGATCGTCATCGGCCTCGCCATAAGCGTGCCGATGGTCGTGTTCGGCGCGACGTTGATGATTAAGCTGTTGCAACGCTTCCCGATACTGGTGACGCTCGGAGCGGCGTTGATCGGTTACATCGGCGGCGAGGTGGTGGTGACCGACTTCGCCGTCATCGACTGGGTCGACGCCAATGCGCATTGGCTGCACTGGGTCGGGCCGGCGGCCGGCGCGATCTTCGTCGTCGCGTACGGCAGGTGGATGGCGCGCCGGGCGCGCGAACGCGTCGCCGCGGCCTCGACCGACCTCGCCAGGGAATAGACCGGTCCTCGGGCGCCATCAGGGAGTGGACGATTCATGCTAAAGGCCCTCGTTCCCGTAGACGGCTCGGAAAACGCCGACCGCGCGGTCCGTCACGTCGTCAAGCTCGTCAAGGACGGCGAGCCGATCGAGATTCATCTCATCAACGTCCAGCCGCCCTTCCACGGCGACGTGACGACATTTGTCGGCAAAAA
>DATFES010000114.1:0-2260 GCA_035250945.1 Alphaproteobacteria bacterium
CGGCGAGCCGTCGCCGCAGGGATGCCCGTTCGCGCCGCGCTGCCCGCGCGCCGAGTCGCGTTGCCGCGCGGAGGCGCCGCTCTTGCGCGAGCTCGGCGGCGGCCGCCACGCAGCGTGTCATTTCGCCTGAGCGGCGTCTTGGCGAGCTCAGACCCGCGCGGGCGCCGGCTTGGGCGGCGGAAAGATGAGCACCAGCGCCAGCGCCGAGCCGACCAGCGTCATCGACAAAATCTCGCGCACGCCAAGCGGTTCGCCGAGCGCGATTGCGCTACTGACCAATGCTACCATCGGCGTCAGCAGCGTGCCGACGGCGGCGATGTTGGCGGGGAACAGGTGGACGATCTTGAACCAGGCGAAATAGGCGAACACCAGCGCCACCAGCACGAGGTAAAGGACGCAAGCCCAGGCATACCAACTCGCCTGCGGGAAATGCAGGCCTTCGACGAACGGCATGACGATCAGGATCGGCACGCCGCCGAAGAGGAGCTGCCAGCCGGCGTTGGCCAGCGTCGAGATCGTCCATTTCTGGCGCTTCTGATAGAGCGTGCCGATCGCCCAGCCGAAGGCGGCGAGCAGAACGAAGATCACGCCGATCGGCGATTCGGCAAGCGCGCCGGCGCTGCGCGAGACCAGCACGAGGATGCCGGCGATGCCCAATGCGAGCGCGGCGATCAGCCGGCCCGACAGGCGTTCGCCAAGGAACATCGCGCCCAGCATCGCCGACCAGATCGGCATGGTGAACCCGAGAATCGACGCCTTGCCCGATGGCAGCAGGATCAGCCCGAAGGCGGTGAACATGTGCCAGCCCGTGACATTGAACAGCGAGGCGATGGCGAGGCTACGCCACTCGCCGCCGTGCGGCCGCACCTTGACGCCCGCCGTCCGGGCGAGGGTGAGCAGCATGAGGCCCGCGGCAATACAGGTGTAGCCGCGGAACGTCCACGGCGGAATCTCCTGGAGCGCGACCTTCATCACCCACCAGTTGCTGCCCCAGGCGATCGACAATCCGACGAGCAGAACGAGCCCCAGGCGGGGCAGGCGTTGGGGAGCGCTCACGTCGATTCAGCGCGTGCCGGGGACGGCGACGATCGGCTGGACAAATTGCGGCTCGGTATCCCAGGGAAAATAGATCCAGGTGTCCTGGCTCACCTCGGTGATGTAGGTGTCGACCATCGGCTTGCCGGCGGGTTTGGCGTAGATGGCGGCGAAATGCGCGCCCGGCATGAGATCGCGCACCACCTTCGCCGTCGTGCCGGTGTCGACGAGGTCGTCGATGATCAGCCATCGCCCGGGACCGCCGCCGGTCTCCGTCACCTCGCGCGACAGGCCCTTGAGCACCTTGCTGCCATGCAGCGTCTGGTGCTCGTAACTCGAGACCGAGATGGTGTCGATGACGCGGATCTCGAGCTCGCGCGCGACGATCGCCGCCGGAACCAAGCCGCCGCGGGTAATCGCGACGATGCCCTTCCACGGGCCGCCGCCGACGAGCCGCCAGGCGAGCGCCTTGGCGTCGCGATGCAGCTCCTGCCACGACACCGGAAACGTCTTGCTGATCTGGGTCGACATCGAGGGTTCCCCCGGGGAATGGTCGGCGGATTTAAGCCGAAGCGCCTCGGAGTCGCAACCAAGCGCGCGACGCCATGCCTCGATCCGGTCACGTGGCGCGTCGATCGACGGCGTAAAGCACGCAGCCGGCGATGCGCCACGATCCGTCGCCTTGGCGCTCCATTTCGTAGACGGCGAGCACCGGCGCGCCGTCCGGCCCGACCACCTCGACGAGCTGGAGCAGCATCGATTCGACACGCAGCAGTTCGCCGAAGGCGACCGAACGCGGCCGGTAGACGGCGGCGTAACCGTTGCGCACCATGTCCATGAAGATGTCCGGCGTGGCGAACTGGCGCTGGATCGTTGGGGTGGCGAAGGCGAAGGCGGCTGGCCCGTCGTCGCGCCGAAACGCCGCGATCTGGTCTTCGATCGTCCGTCGAATCGCTGTGCGATCGGCCGCGCCGATGTCGCTTGCCGGCGCTTGCGCGGCGACCTGCGCCGATAAAACCGCCCACACCACGAGAATCGCCATTCGGCGCATAGAAAGCGTCCAGTGCGGTGAACCAGCGCTCCGATGCGAGTATGCGCCTTGCTTCGATCGGCGCAAGACGTCGCTCAGCGGAGATAGATGCGCACCTCGTTGGCGGACGCAGCGGCCGGCGTCGACGGCGCGATCGCCAACCGCTCGGGGGCGAAACCCATTTCGACCAGGCTG
>DATFES010000129.1:0-11972 GCA_035250945.1 Alphaproteobacteria bacterium
CGTCACCATCGCCACCGCTACTGAGCGCGGCACGACGTAAGTCGCGGTCATCGCGCTTGCGCCGACCCGGGCACATGAGCCAAGCTTGCCGCCATGCGGCTGTGGGACATCAGCCCGCCGATTCGCGCCGGGGTCCCGGTCTGGCCGGGCGACACCGCTTATGACGAAACGCGGACCTGGACGCTCGGTCCCGGCTGTCCGGTCAACGTCTCCAAATTTACGATGTCGACGCATACCGGCGCCCACGCCGACGCACCGTTTCACTACGCCGCCGACGGCGCACGCGTCGGCGCCCTCGATCTCGCCCGCTACATCGGGCCGGCGCGCGTCGTGCACGCCATCGGCGCGCGGCCGCTCGTCCGTCGCGAACGGATCGCGCCCCATCTCGGGCCCGGCGTCGAGCGCGTTTTGATCCGCACTTATTCCCGCACCCCGCTCGAGCGATGGGACGACGGGTTCGCCGCCGTGGCGCCCGAGACGATCGAACTTCTCGCCGGCCACGGCGTAGTGCTGGTCGGCATCGACACGCCATCGCTCGATCCGCAAGATTCCAAGACGATGGACGCGCACGGCGTGGTGCGTCGCCGCGGGTTGTCGATTCTCGAAGGTCTGGTGCTCGACGACGTGCCCGAGGGCGACTACGAACTGATCGCGCTGCCGCTCAAGCTCGCCGACCTCGACGCCGCACCGGTGCGCGCGGTACTGCGCGAGCTTGGCCCGTGAGCCGGTTGACCCGGGCCGATTGCGCGACGCTCGACGCGCGCGATCCACTGGCTGCGGCGCGCGATGAATTCGAGCTGCCCGAAGGCGTCGTCTATCTCGACGGCAACTCGCTGGGCGCGCTGCCGCGCGCGACGCGGGCGCGTCTGGCCGAGGTGATCTCGAGCGAGTGGGGGCGCGATCTCATCCGAAGCTGGAACATCCACCGATGGATCGACCTGCCGCGGCGCCTGGGCGACAAGATCGCCCGCCTGGTCGGCGCCGGCGAGGGCGAGGTGGTGGTCGCCGATTCGACGTCGGTCAACCTATTCAAGACGCTCGCCGCGGCGCTGCGGCTCAATCCCGGCCGCCGTGTCATCGTGTCCGAAGGCGAGAATTTTCCGACCGACTTATACGTGGCGCAGGGCCTCGCCTCGTTCCTGGAGCAAGGTCACGAGCTGCGTTTAGTCGATGGCGCCGCGATCGAGCAGGCCATCGACACCGATACGGCGGTGGTCATGTTGACGCAAGTGAACTACCGCACCGGCGCCCTGTTCGATATCGACGCGATCACCCGCGCCGCGCAGGAGGCGGGCGCGCTGATGCTGTGGGACCTGGCGCATAGCGCCGGCGCCATGCCGGTGGCGCTCGACGCCGCGCAGGCCGATTTCGCCGTCGGCTGCGGTTATAAGTACCTGAACGGCGGTCCCGGAGCGCCCGCCTTTCTCTTCGTCGCCAAGCGTCATCAGGAGAAATTCGTGCAGCCGCTTTCCGGCTGGCTCGGCCATGCCGCCCCGTTCGCTTTCGAGCCGAGCTATCGCCCCGCCGACGACGTCGCACGCTACTTGTGCGGTACGCCGGCGATTCTGTCGATGGCGGCGCTCGAGACCGGCATCGACATCCTGTTGCGCCACGATATGGGGCAGGTTCGCGCCAAGTCGGTGGCGCTCGGCGAATTGTTCATCGCCCTCGTCGCCCAGGAATGCGACGGCGCGGCACTTGCGCTGGCCAGCCCGCGGGCGGCCGACCGCCGCGGCAGCCAGCTCAGTTTCCGCCACGCCGACGGCTATGCGGTCATGCAAGCGCTTATCGCGCGCGGCGTGATCGGCGACTTTCGCGCCCCCGATATCCTGCGCTTCGGATTCGCGCCGCTCTATGTTCGTCACGTCGACATATGGGATGCGGTGGCGGCGCTGAAAGACGTGCTCGCCACGCGCGCCTGGGATCGACCCGAGTTCAAGTTACGCGCCGCGGTGACGTGAGCGGCCGGCGCCAGGGGCAGGGATTCCGCAATGTCGAAACGCCGATCTCCATCCGCACCGGCGCGCGCCAAGGCCGCGCCGCATCGCGGCGCTTATACCGATTTCCGCCGCGCGATGAGCTACGGCGACTATCTCAAACTCGGAAAACTGCTCGGCGCGCAGCATCCGCTGTCGGAAAACCACAACGAGATGCTGTTCATCATCCAGCATCAGACGACCGAGCTGTGGATGAAGCTGATCCTTCACGAACTCGGGGCGGCGATCGCCAGCCTGCGCGGCGACGAGTTGGCGGCCGCATTCAAAATGCTGGCCCGGGTCAGCCGGGTGATGGCGAACCTCATCCAGGCGTGGGACGTGCTGTCGACGCTCACGCCGTCGGAGTATCTCGCCTTCCGCGGCAAGCTTGGCCGCTCATCGGGATTCCAGTCGCACCAATACCGGACGATCGAATTCATGCTCGGCAACAAGCGCCACGAGAACCTGGCGGTCTTCCGTCATCGCCCGGCGGTTCATGCGCCGCTCAAGCGCCAGCTCGAGGCGCCGTCGATTTACGACGAAGCGATCAAGCTTCTGGCGCGGCGCGGGTTCGCGATCGCCGACGAAGCGCTGAAGCGCGATTGGTCGCGGCCGTATCGGCCCGATGCCAGCGTCGCCGCGGCATGGACCACCATCTATCGCGATACCGACCGGTACTGGGATCTCTACGAGCTCGCCGAGGAGCTGGTCGATCTCGAGGACTTCTTTCGCCAGTGGCGTTTCCGCCACGTGACGACGGTCGAGCGCATCATCGGCTATCGCCGCGGCACCGGGGGGACGGCCGGCGTCGCCTATTTGCGCGAGTTGCTGAACGTACGCCTGTTTCCCGAGCTGTGGGATCTGCGCACGACGCTGTGAGCGACGGCCGCCTCTAGAGTCCGGCGCGTTTGGCGCCGCCTGCGTCGAAACCAAAGCAGCTCAGGATCGGCCCGGTGCCGTCCTGCTGCACGAAGACCACGCCGGCATCGTGGCGGCCGACGAGATCGCCAAGTTCGAGCGCCAGCGTGACGGGCCGCCCATCGAATGTGCCGATGCGCCGGAACTCGCGCACGACATTATAGTCCACCAAGCGGCGGCCGGCGTTCTCCCCGCGCGGGACATCGGTGCGATGCTCGCGATCGTAAAGCGCCAGCCAGACCGAAGCCGTGCCGCGGAAGCCAATGCTCTCCACCCGGACCTTGGCCGGCGGGCCTGCGTCAGATTCGTCCGCTTTCGGCTCATCGACACGCGCGATCTGCACCAGCGGCTGCTTCGCCTTATCGGCCCGCGCGCGCTCGATCAGCTTATTGATCGCGTGGCGATCCGAACCGACGTCCTGGTAGCGCCCGTCGACCACCATTTGCGGCGTGTAGACGAAACGCTGCCATAGCGAGCGCGCGTAGTCGCGCTGCCGCTCGGTGTACGTGCGCTTGGCGAACGGATCCTTCCAGCCGATATAATCCCAATAGTCGACGTGCATCGCCAGCGCCAGTACATCCGGCCGGCCGGCCAGCTCGCCGAGGAACGCATCGGCCGGGGGACAGGAGCTGCAGCCTTGGCTGGTGAAGAGTTCGACGATCACGGGCATGTTCCCGGCCGGCGGGTCTGCCGCGCGCACCGGATCACCGGACCACGACGGGACGAATATCGCCGCAACGGCGATAAGCGTCGCCGCCACAACGCCCACGGAGTATCGCCGGAGTTCGCACATCACGCGAAAATTTAGCTCCACCAAGGCATTCACGCCGATCACCATCGGGTGAGACGGGTAAAGATACCGTGATCAGGGCCCAGAATATCTCCCTATGACGCCGCGTTGTCGATGCAAACCCGCAGAGTCCAAGGAGGTCGCTTCGATGCTCACCCGTACGCTTGGACGACCCGTCGCCGCCGCGCTCATTGCCGCAGCGACGCTCGGCGCGCCGGCGGCCGATTTGCGCGCCCAGCAAGGCCCGGTCCCGCGCGACGAAGCGCCGGCCGAGCAGGCGCGCGAGGCGATCGAGAAACTGCTCCGCGCGCTGTCGCAGGCGATCGCCAACCTGCCGCAGTACGAAATGCCGACGATGAACGAACGCGGCGACATCATCATCCGGCGCAAGAACCCGCCGGCCACCAAGACGCCCGAGCCGCCGCCGGAAGGCGGCACGCGGACTTGACGGAAGCGCCGCCGCGCGAGTCTTGAATCACGCCGCCTTCAACAGGCCGCGCAGCACATAGGGCAGGATGCCGCCGTGGCGGTAATACTCGACTTCGTCGAGCGTATCGATACGGCAGGCAAGGTCGAGCGTGTCGCTCTTGCCGCCCGGGCGACGAATCGTCAACCGCACCGCCATGCCCGGGCGAATGCCCGTTTCGAGCCCGATCAGATCGAACGTCTCGCTGCCATCGAGCTTGAGGGTGCCGCGCGTCACGCCGTCGGGGAATTGCAGCGGCAGCACGCCCATGCCGACAAGGTTCGAGCGGTGGATGCGCTCGAAACTTTCGGCGACCACCGCCTTGATGCCGAGTAGACGCGTCCCCTTGGCCGCCCAATCGCGCGACGAACCGGTGCCGTATTCCTTGCCGGCGAAAACGACGAGCGGCACGCCTTCCTGTTGATACTTTCGCGCCGCCTCGAAAATCGTCATCGCCGCGCCGTCGGGCATATGGCGCGTCATGCCGCCCGTGGTGCCCGGCGCGAGTTCGTTCTTGAGACGGATGTTGGCGAAGGTGCCGCGCATCATCACCTCATGATTGCCGCGCCGCGCGCCAAACGAGTTGAAATCGACCGGCCGCACCTGCCGCTCGATGAGATACTCGCCCGCCGGGCCGTCCTTCTTGATCGATCCGGCGGGAGAAATGTGATCGGTGGTGATGCTGTCGCCCAAGAGCGCGATCGTGCGGGCGCCGACGATGTCGGTGACGGCGCCGGGCTCATTCGGCAGGTTCTCGAAATACGGCGGCAGCTTGACGTAGGTGCTGCCATCCTCCCATTTGTAGGTGAGCCCGGCCGAAGCGCCCATCGTGCGCCACATCGCGTCGCCGCTGAACACGTTCCGATAGCGCGTGCGGTACATATCGGGGCTCAGCGTGTCGCGGATCGTCCGGGTGATCTCCTGGTTCGACGGCCAGATATCCTTGAGATAAACCGGCTGACTGTCGGCGCCCATGCCGAGCGGCTCGCTGGTCAGATCGCGACGCAGCGTTCCGGCGAGCGCGTAGGCGACGACCAGGGGCGGCGAGGCGAGATAGTTCGCCTTGACCTGGGCGTGGATGCGGCCCTCGAAGTTGCGGTTCCCCGACAGCACCGCACAGACGGTGAGATCGGCCGCGTCGACGGCCTCGGCGATGGGCTCGGGCAGCGGTCCGGAATTGCCGATGCACGTCGTGCAGCCGTAGCCGGCGAGCGTGAAGCCGAGCGCGTCGAGATGCTGTTGCAGGCCGGCGGCGACCAGATAATCGGTCACCACCTGCGAGCCGGGCGCGAACGACGTCTTGACCCACGGCTTGCTCTGCAGGCCCTTGGCGCGCGCGTTTCGCGCCAGCAGGCCGGCGGCGACAAGCACGTTCGGATTGGAGGTGTTGGTGCACGACGTTATGGCGGCGATCACCACGTCGCCGTGACGCAGCTCGTAATTGGCGCCTGCGACCTTGACGCGCCGGTCGAGCGCCGAAGGTCCCCGGCTCTGGCCGCCGCCCTCATCGTTCATCGCCCCCTCCGGACCGTCGGCGTTGACGCCGAGCGATTCGGCGAGCGCGCGCGCGAACTCGGGCTTGGCGCGCGACAAAAGTACCTTGTCTTGCGGCCGCTTCGGCCCGGCGAGGGAGGGCTCGACGCTAGCCATGTCGAGCTCGAGCGTGTCGGTGAATAGAGGATCCGGTACGCCAACCTCGCGCCACATGCCTTGGGCCTTGGCGTACGCCTCGACCAGCGCCACCCGGCCGGCGTCGCGGCCGGTGAACGAAAGATAGTTGAGAGTCTCCTTGTCGATCGGAAAGAAGCCGCAAGTCGCGCCATACTCGGGCGCCATGTTGGCGATGGTGGCGCGATCGGCGAGCGACAGCGCATCGAGGCCGGGGCCGTGGAACTCGACGAATTTGTTGACCACGCCTTTCTTGCGCAGCATCTGCGTGACCGTGAGCACAAGGTCGGTCGCCGTCGTGCCCTCCTTGAGCCTGCCGGTGAGCTTGAAGCCGATTACTTCGGGAATCAGCATCGACACCGGCTGACCCAGCATCGCCGCTTCGGCTTCGATTCCGCCCACGCCCCAGCCGAGCACGGCGAGGCCGTTGACCATCGTCGTGTGGCTGTCGGTGCCGACCAGCGTATCGGGATAGGCGACGGTCTTGCCGTCGCGCTGCGAGGTCCAAACAGTCTGCGCCAAGTACTCGAGATTGACCTGATGGCAGATGCCGGTGCCAGGAGGCACGACGCGGAAATTGTCGAACGCCGTCTGGCCCCAACGCAGGAAGGCGTAGCGCTCGCCATTGCGCTGGTATTCGAGCTCGACATTGCGCTTGAAAGCGTCGGGCGAGGCGAAATGATCGACCATCACCGAGTGGTCGATGACCAAGTCGACCGGCGACAGCGGATTGATCTTCTTGGGGTCGCCGCCCATGTCGACCATCGCCTGGCGCATCGCCGCGAGATCGACGACCGCCGGCACGCCGGTGAAGTCCTGCATCAGCACGCGGGCGGGGCGAAAGGCGATCTCGCGTGTCGAGGATCGTTGGGTGAGCCACGCCGCCATCGCCTTCAGGTCATCGACCGTGACGGTGCGGCCATCCTCGTGGCGAAGTAAATTCTCGAGGAGCACCTTGAGCGATACCGGCAGGCGCGACAGATCGCCGAGCCCGGCCGCGGAAGCAGCCTCGAGGCTGTAGTAGTCGTAAGTCTTGTCGTTGACCGTGAGAGTGCGGCGGGTCTTGAGGCTATCGCGACCGATGGCGGGCACGGGCGGATCTCCTTGGCGGGTTCGCGAGACGTGGGTCGGCGAGGCGGCGGTTCACGGCTGCGCTTGGATTACACCGTTTGGGCGGCGATTTGAAGGGGGCGGCGCGGGCGTGGTTCGATCCTCCAATTGACCGTATATAATGTTTCTTTGATTATTTTTTATGCCCCTCCTGCACTACTGCCCGAGTTGCGAACGGCGGCGATGTCGACGACGTCCACCGGCGCAAATACGCCGAATTCTTGCGCGAAACCGATCTCGAGGCGCTCGCTGCTTGAGTCGCCAGTCGGCAGGCAATTTCGATTCGGCTTCGAACGACGCGCCACGCGTTACAAGAACCTTCCGCTGCCGCTCTCCGAGACCGGCGCACGGGTCGTCACGCTGACGATCGCCGCGTCGGGTAATCGCGCGGGGCACGCGGCGTGTCGTCGGCTCTACGAAACCGGATGACGCCGCCGGCGACCGTGTCGGGGGCCCATCGGCACCCGGTACCGCGGCCCGAATGCTTGTCGTCAGCGCCACGCCGGAAGCGGGGTCGACCGCTGTATGGGCGGGCACATAAACGTGATCAATCCTGCCCAAAGCTTGACCCTGCTTGAAGATTCGGGCTAGGTAGCCAAAAGATCGGCCCCAGGAACAACATGCGGCCGACGGGATCGGAACAGGTTGAATGCCGGTCGCGCAACCGGCCGGGAGACGTCGCGTATGCATTTCCGGGAGACCTTCGCCCGCAACGGGCGGACGTGTGATCAACATGGCCGAGGGTGACATCAGGCGTGGCGCGCCGATCGCCGACGCGGCGCAACTTGATCCTGCCGCCGATACCTTTCCCAAACTTCTCGATCAAAACGCCGCGCGGCGCGGCGTGCGCCCGGCGATGCGCGAAAAGGACTACGGCATCTGGCAGAGCTGGACTTGGGCCCAGACGCGGGACACCGCGCACGCCATCGCCGCCGGCCTGGCAGCGATTGGAGTGAAGCGCGGCGACAAGCTCGCCATCGTCGGCGACAACCGGCCGCACCTTTATTGCTCGATCGCCGCCGCGCAGTGCCTGGGGGCGATCCCGGTGCCGGTCTATCAGGACGCCGTCGCCGAAGAGATGGGTTACGTGATCGACCACGCCGAGGCGACAATCGCCATCGCCGAGGATCAGGAGCAGGTCGATAAACTGTTGGCCATTCGCAACCGGGTGCCGCGCTTGTCGCTGATCATCTACAAGGATCCGCGCGGCATGCGGCATTACGCGGGCGCGCATCTCGTCGGGCTCGAGGCGCTGATGCAACGCGGCCGCGATTTCTTGAAGGCGCAACCGGATTTCATTCGCCAGGAAATCGCCAAGGGCAAGGGCGACGACATCTCGGTGATGCTCTACACCTCCGGCACCACGGGACAGCCCAAGGGCGTGATGCTGTCCTATCGCAACGTGATGGTGACCGCGCGCAACGCCAACGCCTTCGACAAGCTGAACGAAAACGACGAAATCCTCGCCTATTTGCCGATGGCGTGGGTCGGCGACCACATTTTCTCCTACGCCCAGGCGATTTGCGCCGGATTCTGCGTCTCGTGTCCCGAGTCCGGGGCAACGGTGCTCAACGACTTGCGCGAGATCGGGCCGACGTTCTTTTTCGCTCCGCCGCGCATATTCGAAAACATCTTGACGACGGTGATGATCCGCATGGACGACGCCGGCTGGATCAAGCGCCGGATGTTTCATTATTTCATGGGCGTCGCCAGGCGCGCCGGCATCGCCATCCTCGATGGCAAATCCGTCTCGTTGGTGGACCGCCTCCAGTACGCGATCGGCGGCCTGTTGGTTTACGGCCCGCTCAAGAATACGCTGGGTTTCACCCGCATGCGCGTCGGCTATACCGCAGGCGAGGCGATCGGCCCCGACATATTCGACTTCTACCGCGCGCTCGGCCTCAATTTGAAACAGCTCTACGGCATGACCGAGTCGAGCGTTCACATCTGCATGCAACCCGACGGCCAGATTCGCGCCGACACGGTCGGCGTCGCGGCGCCCGACGTCGAGATCAAGATCGCCGAGAGCGGCGAGGTTCTGGTGCGCAGCCCGGGCGTGTTCGTCACCTACTTCAAGAACGAGAAGGCGACCGCCGAGGCGAAGACTTCGGACGGCTGGCTGCACACCGGGGACGCGGGCTTCTTCGACCCCGATGGCCATCTCAAGATCATCGACCGCGCCAAGGATGTCGGGCGATTGACCGACGGGACCTTGTTCGCCCCGAAGTATCTCGAAAACAAGCTCAAGTTCTTCCCCTATATCCGCGAAGCGGTGGCTTTCGGCGACGGCCGCGACTATGTCTCGGCCTTCATCAACATCGACCTCGAGGCGACGGGAAACTGGGCCGAGCGCCAGGGCATACCTTACGCCAGCTACCAGGAGCTCGCCGCCAAGCGCGAGGTCTATGACCTGATTCAAGATTGCGTCGAGAAGGTGAACGCCGATCTCGCCGCCGACGTTAATCTCGCCGGCTCGCAGATCAAGCGCTTCCTCGTCCTCCACAAGGAGCTCGACGCCGACGACGGCGAACTCACCCGTACGCGCAAGGTCCGGCGGCGTTTCGTCGGCGACCGCTACGCGCCGTTGGTGCAGGGTCTTTACTCCAACGCCGAGCGCGCCCACATCGCCAGCACCGTGACCTTCGAGGACGGCCGCACCGGCCGGATCGAGGCCGATCTCGAAATCCGCGAGGTTTCCCGCATTTTTCCGCAGACGCCGGCACTCAAGAAAGCGAGCTGATGAACGCGACCACCGAGACCCAGGTCGCGCCCGGCCGCATCATCGGCGACGTCCTGCTCAAGGTCGAGCACATCTCGCTTTCGTTCGGCGGCGTGAAGGCGCTGAGCGACGTCTCGTTCGATATCCGCAAGGGCGAAATCCGCGCCATCATTGGCCCCAACGGCGCCGGCAAATCGTCGATGCTCAACTGCATCAACGGCTTCTATCATCCGCAAAGCGGCACGATCACCTACAAGGGCGTGACGCGCGAGCAGATGCGGCCGCACGAGGCGGCGGCCCAGGGCATCGCCCGGACGTTTCAGAACATCGCGCTCTTCAAAGGCATGTCGACGCTCGACAACGTCATGACCGGGCGGCTCCTCAAGATGGGCAAGAATTTCTTCGCCGAGGCGCTTTACTGGGGACCGGCGCAGAAGGAGGAGATCGAGCATCGCGAGTTCGTCGAGAAGATCATCGACTTCCTCGAGATCCAGTCGATCCGCAAGGTGCCGGTCGGCCGTCTGCCCTATGGACTGCAAAAGCGAGTCGAACTCGGCCGGGCGCTCGCCGCCGAGCCGACGCTCCTGCTCCTCGACGAGCCGATGGCCGGCATGAACGTCGAGGAGAAAGAGGATATGTGCCGTTTCATCCTCGACGTGAACGAAGAGTTCAGCACCACCATCGCGCTCATCGAGCATGACATGGGCGTGGTCATGGATATTTCGGACCGCGTGGTGGTTCTCGACTATGGGCGCAAGATCGCCGACGACACCCCCGACGAGGTGCGCGGCAATCAGGCGGTGATCGACGCTTATCTCGGCGTGCAGCACTAAGCGGCGAAGGGCGACGATGGCATTCTTCCTCGAAGTCCTGCTCGGCGGCCTCCTCGCCGGCATCCTTTATTCGCTCGTGGCGCTCGGCTTCGTGCTGATCTTCAAGGCCTCGGGCGTGTTCAATTTCGCGCAAGGCGTGATGGTCCTGTTCGCCGCGTTGTCGCTGGTGCGCATTTTCGAGGTCATGCCGTTCTGGGCCGCCTTCATCGCCGCATCGACCATCATGGTCGGCGTCGCCTATGCGGTGGAGCGGCTGGTTCTGCGGCCGCTGGTCAACCAGGAAGGCATCATCCTGTTCATGGCGACGATCGGCCTGACCTTCTTTCTCGACGGCTTTGGCCAGACCGTGTGGGGCGCCGAGATCTACACGCTCGACATCGGCGTCTCGAAGGACCCCATGTTTATCCTCGAATCGCTGTTCGAGGGCGGACTCTTGGTCGACCGCATCGATCTTGTCGCCGCCGTCGCCGCCGGCGGACTGGTGCTGGCGCTGGCGTTCTTTTTCCAGAAGACCCGCACCGGCCGCGCGCTGCGCGCCGTCGCCGACGATCACCAGGCGGCGCAGTCGGTCGGCATTCCGTTGAACCGCATCTGGGTCATCGTCTGGTCGGTCGCCGGAATCGTGGCGCTGGTCGCCGGCACGGTATGGGGCGCCAAGCTCGGCGTGCAATTCTCTATCGCGCTGGTCGCGCTCAAGGCGCTGCCGGTGCTGATCCTCGGCGGTTTCACCTCGATCCCGGGCGCCATCATCGGCGGCCTGATTATCGGCGCCGGCGAGAAGATGGCCGAGGTCTATCTCGGGCCGACGCTCGGCGGCGGCATCGAGAACTGGTTCGCCTACATGCTGGCGATGATCGTCCTGCTTTTCCGGCCGCAAGGCATGTTCGGAGAGAAGATCATCGAGCGGGTGTGACGGCGCGGCATTCGGTGGCCCTGCCCTCGGATCGGACGCGCGCGGGGCGGGACGAAAGACGATGCCGAGCGTGTCGAAGTACGACGACCAAGATTAGGCATAGAAAACCATGATCTATCGCGAAGCCGGGCAGTTCAAAACCTCGTACGCCGCCGACCAGGCGATATTTCCGATCCGCCAGGACCTGATCGGAATCGCGGCGATCATCATCGTCGGATTCGTGATCGTGCCGATGCTGGCGACGCAGTATCTCTTCCAGGCGATCTTGATCCCGTGCCTCATCCTCGCGCTGGCGGCGATCGGGCTCAATCTGCTGGTGGGTTATTGCGGCCAGATCTCGCTCGGGTCCGGCGGCTTCATGGCGGTTGGCGCGTACGCCGCCTACAACCTCATGCTACGCATTCCCGAAATGAACGTCCTGGCGGCGTTCATCCTCGCCGGATTGATCGCCGCCGCGGTCGGCATCCTGTTCGGCATTCCGAGCCTGCGCATCAAGGGGTTTTATCTCGCCGTCGCGACGCTCGCCGCGCAGTTCTTCCTCGACTGGCTGTTCATCCGGGTGAAGTGGTTCACCAACTA
>DATFES010000130.1:0-4698 GCA_035250945.1 Alphaproteobacteria bacterium
GTCGGGGCGGGCTGCGGCTCGATCGCCATCGAATGGATGCGCGCCGGCGCGCGGGCGCGCGCGATCGCCATCGAACGGCACAAAGGGCGCTTGGCGCTCATCGCCAAAAACGCGAGCGCGCTCGGCGCGCCGCGGATCGCCGTCGTCGACGGCGAAGCGCCGGCGGCGCTCGCCGGCCTTCCGGCGCCCGACGCGGTTTTCATCGGCGGCGGCGTCACGGCGAGCGGCCTCGTCGAGGCGTGCTGGCATGCGCTCGGTCCCGCCGGGCGGCTGGTGGCAAACGCCGTGACACTCGAGGGCGAGGCGGCACTCGTCGCCTGGCGCGGCCGGCTGGGCGGACAGCTTTCACGCATCGCCATCAGCCGCGCCGAGCCGGTCGGCGGCCTCAGCGGTTGGCGCCCGCTCATGCCGGTGACGCAATGGGCGGTTACGAAGCCGTGAGCGGCGTTCTTTACGGCCTCGGCGTCGGACCGGGCGATCCGGAGCTGGTGACGCTCAAGGCGGTGCGGCTGGCGCGCGCGGCGCCGGTGTTGGCGTACGCCGCGCCCGAGACGGGCGACAGCATGGCGCGCGCGATCATGGCGCCGCACCTGGCGAGCGGCCAGATCGAGATCGTCATCCGCATGCCGCTCGCCGTCGATCGTTTTCCCTCGGGCGAAGTCTTCGATCGCGCGGCCCACGATATCGCGCAACATCTCGACGCCGGCCGCGACGTCGCCGCGCTGTGCCTCGGCGATCCGTTTCTCTACGGATCGTTCATGTATCTGTTCGCGCGCCTCGCCGGGCGATTTCAAACGCTGATCGTGCCAGGAGTGAGTTCGATCGCGGCGGCAAGCGCTTCGCTGGGCATGGCGCTCGCGGCCCGCAACGATGCGTTCGCCGTCGTGCCGGCGCCGCTCGAAGATGCCGCGATCGAACGCCTCCTCGCCGCAAGCGACGGCGCGGCGCTGGTCAAGCTTGGGCGGCACTTTGCGCGCATGCGCGATTTGCTGCGGCGCATCGGCCTCGCCGGCAAGGCCCGCTACATCGAGCGCGCCAGCCAGGCCGGCCAACGTATCGTTCGGCTCGACGACGTCGATCCGGCGAGCGTGCCGTATTTCTCGCTGATCGTCGTCCATCGCCGCGGCGAGGCGTGGCGGTGAGCGCGCCGGTCATCGTCGCGCTGACCGCGCGCGGCGCAGCGCTCGCGGAACGCCTGCGCGAGCGCGTTCCAGGCGCCGAAGTCCACGGCTACGGACCGCGCGTGGCGTCGGCCGATTTTCGCTTCGAGGGCGTGACCGATCACCTCCGCGCGCTTTTCATCGCCAATCGACCCATCGTCGGCGTGTGCGCCGCCGGCATCCTGATCCGCGCGCTGGCGCCGCTCATCGACGACAAGCGCAACGAGCCGCCGGTGGTGGCGCTCGCCGAGGACGGCGGCGTCGCCGTCCCGCTTCTCGGCGGCCATCGCGGGGCCAACGCCCTTGCGCGCGATATCGCCGCTGCGTTGTCCGGCGTGGCGGCGATCACCACGGCGAGCGAGCTCAGCCATGGGATTGCCCTCGACGCGCCGCCGCCCGGCTGGCGCATTGCCGACCCTTCGGCATTGAAATCGCTTGCGGCGGCGCTGGTCGCCGGGGAGCCGATCAAACTCGTCCGCGAGGCGGCCGATGCCGATTGGCTGGGCGAGATCGCGCGCCGTTCAGCCTCCGACGCGCCGTTGACGATACGCATCACTCATCGCGACGTGGCCGCAGATCCGCGCACCCTCGTCTATCATCCGCCGGTGCTGGCGCTTGGGCTGGGCTGCGAGCGCGACACCGCGCCGGAGGAGTTGCACGACCTCGCGCAGTCAGCGCTCGCCGCCGAGGGACTTTCCGCGCGCGCAGTTGCGTGCGTGGTCAGCCTCGATCGCAAGGAGGACGAGGCGGCGATCCACGCGCTCGCCGCCGCGCTCGAGGTACCGGCGCGCTTTTTTTCGGCTGAACGGCTTGCCGAAGAGGAACATCGGCTCGTCAACCCTTCAGCCGTCGTCCGCCGCGCCGTCGGCGTCGGCGGCGTCGCCGAAGCGGCGGCGCTTGCAGCAGCGGGAGCAGATTCGCGGCTCATAGTCGCGAAGACAAAATCGGCCCGCGCCACCTGCGCCATCGCGTTGTCGCCGACCTCGATCGACGCCCGATACGTCGGGCGGCCGCGCGGCACGCTGACCGTGGTTGGCATCGGCCCCGGTAGCGCGATGTGGCGCACGGCGGAAGCGACGGCGGCAATCGTCGACGCCGACGAGGTCGTCGGCTATGGCCTCTATCTCGATCTCATCGCCGATCTGATCGTCGGCAAGCCCCGACACGAAAGCCCGCTTGGCGCGGAAGAGGCGCGCGTTCGATCGGCGTTGGAGCGCGCCGCCGCGGGGCGCAGCGTCGCGCTGATTTCCTCGGGCGACGCCGGCATCTATGGCTTGGCGGCCCTTGCGATCGAATTGATCGAGCGCGGCGACGATCCGGCGTGGGCGCGCATCGCTTTTCGAGTGGCGCCCGGCGTCTCGGCGTTGCAGGCCGCGGCGGCGCGCATCGGCGCGCCGCTCGGCCACGATTTCTGCGCTGTATCGCTTTCCGATCTGCTGACGCCGTGGGACGAGATCGAACGGCGGCTGGCCGCCGCCGCCGCCGGCGACTTCGTCACCGCGCTCTACAATCCCGCCTCCGAGCGACGGCGCTGGCAGTTCCGGCGAGCGATCGAGATCCTCGGCCGTCGCCGGCCGGAAACGACGCCTTGCGTGGTGGCTCGCAATCTCGGGCGCCGCGACGAGAACGTGATCGCGACCTCGCTCGCCCGCCTCAAGGACGACGAGATCGACATGCTGACGCTGGTCCTCGTCGGTTCTTCGCGCACCCGCCGCGTGTCGCGCGCCGCCGGCGATCTCGTCTACACGCCACGCGGCTACGCGCAAAAAAACGAGGCGCGAAAGCGCGTCAACCGTTCTTGATCCTGTTGCGCAACACGCCGATGCCGGTGATCTCGATCTCGCAAACATCGCCGGGCTTCATGAACTCGGGCGGATTGCGCACGAAACCGACGCCGCCCGGCGTTCCCGTCACGATCACGTCGCCCGGTCTGAGCGGCGTGAAGGTCGAGATGTAGTGAATCAACGACGGGATGTCGAAGATCATCATGTCGATGGTCGCCTGCTGCTTGATCACGCCATTGACCCGGGTGGTCAGCGTCTGGCTGGCGATGTCCTTGAGCGCGTCGGCGGTCACCATCCACGGTCCAAAACCGCCGGTCGAGGGAAAATTCTTGCCGGGGATGAACTGCGAGGTGTGGCGCTGCCAGTCGCGTACGCTGCCGTCGTTGTAGCACGAGTACCCCGCGACATATTTCATCGCATCTTCCTTCGGGATACGACGGCCCGACCGGCCGATGATGACGGCCAGTTCGCCCTCCCAGTCGAGCTTCACCGATTCGCGCGGCAGCAGCATCGGCTGTTCGTGTCCGACCTGGCTGTCGGCCCAGCGGGTGAACAGCGTCGGATGCTCGGTGTCGGGCCGGCCGGTTTCGGCGCGGTGCTCGCGATAATTGAGGCCGACGCAAACGATCTTGCGAGCGTCGGGAACAACCGGCAGCAAGGCGATCTTGGCCAGCTTGACGTCGGGCTTTTTGCCCTTGGCCGCCTTGCGCAGCTTGGCCAGCGCGCCATCGACGAGGGCGGCGCGCAGCGTCGGGTATTTCTTGCCGAATCGCTTACCGAGGTCGATCACGCCGTCGCCTTCGACGACGCCATACGAGTTCTTGCCCTTGAGGCGAAAGCTGACGAATTTCATGGCGGCCGCTCCCCCGCGTTGGCGAAATTCCGGAGCGCTTGATTAGCCGGTCCCAGGCCTGGCTTCAACTGCGCATCCAGGCTTGGCCCCAATAATTGAGCGTGCGCTCCTCGTGCCGCCAGTCGCGCGGCGGCGCCGCGCGCGCCATCAGCTCTAGTTCGGCCGAAAGCTCCACTTTGTGGCCGTCAGGGTCCTCGACCATGAAGAACAGATTGTTCCCCGGGCCATGGCGGCCCGGTCCCCACCACAGCTTGATTTGGCGCGTGGCAAGGTGATCCGCCCAGTCGCGGATGTCGTTCCAACAGGTGGTCTCGTAGCAGTGATGATCGGGCCGGATGTCGGGCCCGCGGAAAGCGGCGAAACTGTGGTGCTCGGGGTCCGAGCGCAGGAATGTCGCGGTCATTTCGCCGTCGCCAATTTCGCCCTCCCAGACATGGTCGGATTCGACGAAGCCGAGTGCCCGGTAAAACTCGATCAGCGGCTTCAAGCGGGTGGTCGCGACGACGACATGCTGCAGCCGGCCGGGGAGCAGGGCGGCGGCGACATCGCTGGCGCCCGGTGGGCCTTGCGCCGGGTCCACCAGCCCGAACGCCACCATGCGGCCGTCGGGATCGCGAACCGTGAAGCCCTGGCCGAAGAGCGGCGAAGGATTGGCGAGGATCTCGACGCCTTGGGCGGCCACATAGGCCCGAAGCGCCCGAAGTTGCTCGGCGTTCCCGACACGAAAAGCGCTCAGCGGCTGCGCGCCGCGAGCGCCTGCCGCGACAATCAACCGCCGCTGCGGCCCATCGGCCACCCAAGTCCCGGCGGCAAGCGGCCGCGACGCCATGCCGAAACCCTCGCGATAGAACGCGAGCAGTCCCTCGGGCCGGTCGCTCTCGCGCACGACATGGTCGAGCTG